>JAITHD010000187.1 GCA_031280155.1 Treponema sp.
AGCAAGGGTGAAACCGCCGTAGAAAAATCCGCTTAGAAAAAAGAAAAAAGAAAAAAGAAAAAAGAAAAAAGAAAAGCGGGAAGGAAGTAGAAATTTTAGGGAGCAAGCCGGACAACCGACTCAAGCCCCAAGCCCTAGAAAAAACTTTTAGGCGGGGGTAGCTGACACTCTCTATTGTGAAGAGTAAATACGGAGGATTTTGTGAAATTACGTTTAAAATTATCGGTTATCGTCAGTGTTACCACGGCAATAGTCGTTGCTACTATATCGGTCATCACATTAAGCCAATCGAGAATGTTCCAAACCAATACGGCTACCGCTAATCTGACAAATATCGCGGGAAAAACCGCTATGGATATTCAGCGCCGATATGAGCAGTATCTATACGCCGCTCGAACAACCGCTCATATTATGACAAACTATGAAATGATAGACCCTGCTGAAAGACGCAACCGGTATGACGATATGCTCTATGGTCTGCTTACCGCCAACCCTCACTTTGTCAGTATCTATTCCCTATGGAAACCAAACGCCTTAGATGAGATGGACGAGGATTACGGGCAATATCTGTCAATGTATACCAGAGCCAGCGGCAAAACCGAGGCTCAGAACTATCCTAACGCCCAACAGCTTCTCAACGCCCTTACAAACAGAGAAATAGTCGGCGAACCCTTCACCCAGTCGGTTAACGGACAGTCCACGTATGTTATTAGCGTAGCCGCGCCTATTATGAATGGAAGCGATCCAGTAGGGCTGGTGGGCATTGACGTTGACATGGGAGTTCTCCAGTCTGTGGCGGAGATTAAACCCTTTGAGACTGGACGGATTATGGTGGTTTCCAACAGCGGCATCGCAATGGTCCATGAGAATAAGAGCCGAATAGGTACGAACATACAGCAGAATTTCACGGATGTTTTTGGCGCTGAAGGGGTGCGGAAGGTAATGGATTCCCTCAGAAGCGGCAAAGACGTCTTATTTGAATACGCCGGACAGGAAATAGTGAGTTTTCCGTTCTATGTAGGAGATTCGCATAATGCTTTGACCGCAATCGCTTCAGTTCCGGTAAAGACCGTACTGTCTGAAGTAGCCCAATTAACCAGCTTTACAATAATTTTGGCGGTTATCGCCATTGCCATAACCGCGGTTATCAGTTCTATTCTAGCGGTAAACATCGTAAAGCCCATCTTGAGCGTTATTTCAATGCTCAAAGATATCTCTGAGGGCGAAGGAGACCTAACTAAGCGGATCAATCTGACTTCCAAAGACGAAATCGGCGACATGGCGCATTATTTTAATCTTACCTTAGAAAAAATTCGAGGGCTTATTGTTATCATCAAGCAGCAATCAGTTTCGCTGGCTGATATTGGGTCTGAACTGTCTACCAATATGAGTGATACCGCATCCGCGATGAATGAGATCAGCGCCAATATTCAAAGCATCAACGGACAGGTGAGGAATCAATCCGCCAGCGTAAACGAAACCAGCTCCACCATGCAGGATATTACCCGAAGCATTCAAAAACTCAATGAACATATTGAAAACCAGAGTTCCAACATCGCTCACTCGTCTTCAGCGATAGAGCAAATGATCGCCAATATCAGTTCAGTTACCCAAACCCTGGTTCACAATGTGGAAAATGTCAAACATCTTGCGAGCGCGTCTGAACTTGGACATTCGAGTTTGCAGGAAGTTTCTACAGATATTCAGGATATAGCCAAGGAATCGGAAGGGCTTTTGGAAATCACGGCGGTTATGGAAAATATCGCCAGCCAGACAAATCTGCTCTCGATGAACGCCGCTATTGAAGCGGCTCACGCGGGAGAGTCCGGCAAAGGCTTTGCAGTAGTAGCTGACGAAATCCGTAAGCTCGCCGAATCTTCCAGCGAACAGTCCAACACGATTGCGGAAGTTCTCAAAAAGATAAAAAATTCTATTGATAAAATCATGGAATCCACCGACGCGGTCTTAAACCGGTTTGAAGCGATTGATTCCGGAGTCAAAGTAGTATCTGAACAAGAAGAAAATATCAGAAACTCAATGGAAGAGCAGCAAGCCGGAGGACAGCAGGTGCTTGATGTGATCGCCAAGCTCAACGATATTACCCAGCAGGTGCGAAGCGGCTCGGCGGATATGCTCCAGGGGAGTAAAAAAATCATCTCTGAGAGCGTGAACCTCGATAAACTCACCGCAGAGGTATCAAACGGCGTAACTGAAATGTCCAAGGGCGCAAATCAAGTCAACGCCGCAGTAGATCGGGTCAGTAATCTCAGTAATGATAACAAAGACCATATTGATACCCTTGTAAACGAAATCTCGAAGTTCAAAGTAACCTAACCTTTTATCCGAGAGGGTCCGGGGACCCTCTCCTGTATTCTTATAAAGTCTGCTCAATCCGCTCAATAATATCGTTTTGGGTTTCCCTAGAAAGGATGTTAAAAAATGCACTGTATCCGGCGACCCTCACAATAAGGTCTCGATGTTTCTCTGGATGATCCAGCGCTTCCAAAAGGGTTTCCTTAGAAACCACATTGAATTGTGCATGAAATCCCTTTAAACGATTGAAAAAGGTCCGCACTAGGGAAATCAGCTTCTGCGGATCCTCTTTTTTTTCCAGCATTTGAGGGGTAATTTTCTGATTGAGCAGTGCGCCTCCAGTAATTTCCTGAGAAGGCGGCTTCTTGAACGCCTCGGCAGGTCCTTTCCAGTTCATACCGTGAACAGGAGAACAGCCCTCAGCCAAAGGTTCCCCGGTCTTGCGCCCGTCCGGAGTGGCTCCGGTCCGGGCCCCTTGGGGAATATTCATGGAAATCGAAGCGGTTCCGGCGTAATAAATCCCGCCCATAGGTCCTGGTCCATACCGTGTATTATGATACTTCTTCATCTCTTCAATATAAATATCGTACGCTTCTCGTCCAAGACTGTCCGCATAATCGTCAGCGTCGCCGTACTTAGGCGCCGTCAGAAGCAGATTCCGAATCTCCTCGTTTTTACCGCCTTCAAAATTGGCTTCCATCGCGTTCCACAGTTCTTCCGGGCTTACGGCTTTATCCTCAAACACGCGCTTCTTGACAGCACCCAAAGAATCCGCAAGATTAGGGGCTCCCGCCTGAAGATCCCGGATAAAATCATATACCGCGCCTCCTTCCCGGAGGTCCAAGCCCCGTTCAATGCAGTCGTCGCAAAGCGCGGAACAAAGAATATCCGCCGTATCTTGTTCCAGCGCCGTATCCGCAGTTGAATCAATAACCACACATTGACGGATAAATTCCTGCATAATCTTTTTCCATGCGTTCATTACCTCGTCAAAAGACCGCATATCTCGAAAATGCCCCGCTCCTTGGCAAAGGACTGTTCCGGTTTGAGGGTCTACCCCGTTATTCAAGGCAATAAGCAGGGATTTCGGTAAATTCAGAAAGCTCATGCCTGTACAGCGATAGCTCCACTTGCCGGGAACCGCCACTTCCTCCCAGCCGACGGCGCTGTAATCATACGCATCTTCTGGACTGATGCCTTTAGCAGTAAAAAAAGGAATAATCACTTCGTCGCTGTTAAAAGCGGGCATCCCGAATCCAAGGCGTATCACTTCAACGCACTCCCGCATGAATCGGTCTTCAAGTCCTTTGTGATAGCGCACCGTCAAATTCGGTTGAGGGAGTTTGGTTTGGGCGATGCTTCTTAAAATAAGGTAAGACATAGGATTAACCGCGTCTTTTGGCTGAGGTCTAAAAAGCTGCCCCCCAATGGTAACATTCTGATAAAGAGGACTTCCTGCGGAAAAACGAGTATGGGTACCGCTTTGAATTTTATTAATAGAAAACGTCTTGAGCCAAAGATTGGTAAGGAGTTCACAGGCCTTATCTTCAGTGATTTTACCTGCCCTCATATCCCGTTCATAGAAGGGATAGAGATATTGATCCATACGTCCATAGGAAAGCGAATGACTATTGCTTTCAATCTGCAGGCATAGATGTACTAGCCAGAGCGCTTGTATTGCCTCGTAAAACGTTTCTGCCGGTTCATAAGGCATCCTATTGAGGATTCGGCTCATCTCTTCAAGCTCGGCTTTCCGGTTCGGGTCTTTTTCCACAGCAGCCATGTTATAAGCCAGCACCGCATAGCGTCTTGCGAAGGTTACCGTAGCGTCTATCCCAATGATGACGGCTCGATAAAAATAAGATTTCCTCAGATTTCGAGAATCCGTAAAATCTAAGGCGCTTAATTTTTCTTTAGCTCGGTCTTGAAATTCTTTAAGCCCTTTTTGAAGTACCCGCTGATAGTTCACCGCTACATGAGGGTTTCCAGATTTGATGTTTTCTTCAGCCTTGATGATCCCCAAATCATAGAAGATTTTAGCGGATCCGGGGATAGCCCCTAATCTCTGGTCTTTCAGGGTATTGCATTCCCAAAAAGGTGCGATTTTCCGAAGAGCCGTCTTGGTTTCTTCGGTAATATAAAATCGGTCTCCATCCCGGTCATGGAACTGGTCTAGTTCTGCAATAACCCAATCCATAGCGTATTCTGGAAAAATCGGGGCTGAACGGTTGCTTGAAGCCTGATTTCCCGCCAAAAGGGTTTCGGGTTCGATGAAAATGCTCATGCCTTCAAGGACGTTTTTGTACATCAAGGACCGGCGCAAAACCATAGGCTGATCCATGTTCGCTTGGCAGGCATCCGTCGTGATCTGGGCCCGTTCAGCGCATACAGAGGGTTTGGCATTCAGTAAATCTTCCCGAAAACTCCTCATTCTGGGAGTAAGTTCGCCGAAATAGGTATATTGAGGTCCTAAATAATTCATAATACGCTCCTGTTTCTGCTCAAAGATTAATTCCGCTTCGCCGATAATGCCGGCAGGATCCCCCAGTTTGGGATTTAAAGAATAAACTGGCATTTCATTATTGTTTAAATTATTAAAAAGACTTTTTGTAAGGTAAAGGCTTTTATTTTCCATTTTGGTAATTCCTCTGCCTCCAATAAAAAAATCCTGCTTGCAGCGATAAGTCCCTTGCTTTTGGTGAAAAATCCGCAAACAAACGGTACGCTTCCTGCGTCAATACCTAGTACATAACCATATCTGAACTGACTTTACGGATCCCCGCATTTTTTCCTATGAGAAACAATTCTATCTCCGGCGGGATTTTAGTATCTGTATACAACGCCGTTACCTGTTCTGCTCTCATCAGCCCTACAACCCCGGGACAGGTGAATTGTTCAGATTCAGTTAAGCGGTTACTTCAATACGCTGATTGTTACTAAGGAATTCTAGAATTCTGGTATGCCTATTTTTCATGTGTTACAATCCCTTAAAGTCTTGTTGTTATGTTTAAACATTGATTATTTTTAATATACTCATATAAGTTTCATAAGACAATACTTTATATTTCATTTGAAACTTATTTATTTACAAAAAGTAATTATAACAGCGTATTAAAGGGATTCAGGTTCCATCAAACGCAAGCTCTTTAGCGTTAGTGAGAAACAATGAAACGCTTTCGCTGATTGTCCGCATTTCTTGTACCTTTTCCATTACCTCTTTGGAAATCTGCTGAAGTTGCTCCATCTCTTGGTGTATTGAAACGCTTCGTTGGTGTATAATTTCCGTACCGTTCTGAACTTGTCCGGTCATATCCTGTAGGGTTTGCAGATTATTGAGCATCTGAGCGCCCTCGGAGGCTTGTTCTTCAACCGCCTGATTAACCGCTGCAAAGGAAGAACTCATGTCTTTTATTCCCGTGAATATCGTATCCATAGCGCCGACGGTTTTCTTGGAAACCCCGCTGATCTGAGTAATTGTTTTTTCTATCTTCTTAATTTCCAGAGAAATAGAATCCGACTGTTTACCCGCAAGCTCTGCCAGCTTACGAATCTCCCCGGCAACCACGGCGAAGCCCTTGCCGGTTTCTCCGGCGTGAGCCGCCTCAATCGCCGCGTTCATGGCAAGAATATTGGTCTGAGCCGCAATATCCGCAATGGTTTTGTTCGCGTTTTGGAGGGTCGCTGATTGCTCTTCAATATTTTTCAGCTCTTCAGTCAGCTTGAGAAGGGTCTGCCGTCCTGTTTCTGAAGACATACTCAGGGTGTCAGTAGTTTTACTTGTCCCGGCTACTACCGAGCGGATAGAACCGATATTTGCCACCATCTGTTCCACCGCTGCTGAAGACTTAGCGATATATGCTACTTGGCTATGTACGGTTCGATCAAAAGAATCAGCATACTCAAATACTTCCATTGCGGAATTCGACGCCGCCTTTACTGATTCCATCTGGGATTGAACCTTGGCGTTCATTGAATTCATAGCGTCAGTTATGGAGTCCAGGGCATCGAAAGATTCTACAACTACCAAATTCAACTGTTTACTATTTTCAATGTTCTTCAAAAGATGATCATGATGCAGATCATCAATGCCTTTTCGTAAACTATCCCGAATCATGAGCAGGGACCGCTGCATATCTCCAATTTCGTCATTTCGTATCTTTTTAATATCTATGGTAAAGTCCATAGCCGCCAGGGCATCGGCGATTTTTTTCAGTCCCCGTATGGGAGTAGTGAGCATGATAAAGACAAATAGAATTGATATAACCCCGGCTGCGGTCAAAAGTCCTAGACTGATAAAAACCAGCCGCAGCAAAAGCGCGTTGCTTTCAGCGAAGATCACTGATACTGGAATAGTTGACACAAGAATCCAGTCCACATGAGGAATGATTACCGAATAGATAAACGTATCTTTATCTCTATGGGAAAAGAACGGAGCCGATAAGACTTGATTCCGATAAAGTTCCAGCTTTGATTCTATAAAGAAATCTTTTGTAAGAATCGCGTCTTTATCAGGGTGGGTAATGAACTGTCCCTGTTTATTCAAGAAATATAACTGTTGTTCTGGTATGGCTATAGTCTCAGCCAGCATAGTTTGAAGAAAATCAATAGAAATGTCTCCGGAAATAACGCCCAAATCCCGCTGTTTTTCGTCGTACACATTAGTCGATACTGAAATGGTCAATTCTCCGCTGGTAGCGGCAATATAAGGAGCGGTGTACACAATTTTTCCGGGATTCGCTTTTGCGTTTGTAAACCAAGAGCGAGCGGTATTATTCCATGTAGACGCCCGTTCTTTATGATCCGAAAAAACCGCATACCCTCCGGGTTCATTCCAGACCTCATTACTGGAACAGTAGAGGAGTCCCATATCAGACTGAGACTCTAGGATCCGCGTAAAGATTGACTCAATAGTTTGAGTATCCGGTGATTCCTGAGTCATCAAAGGGGCAATCCCAAAAGCAGTATACTGTATAAGATTTGACCAGATGGTGAACCGGGCAAGCGTTTCATCTCGGATATGTTCAATAACCTCTTGGGTGTTCGTCTCTACCTGCCGATAGGTGATATCCCGCAGATTAATAAAAAAAATACATGACAGGGACAAGGTGATAAGTACGATTATGGTTAAACAAACCGCCGTGAACAACCCTGCAAATGAAGATTTCCTATGATTCTTCATAAAAGCCTCTTTAAATTATATGAACGTTATCTCTATTTTGTCATAGAGTCGGCTGCCCCCTGCCTTTAGGCAGGGGCTTGAGGCTTGGGTCTCTTTCAAGGCTTGTTCCTCAAGATTTCTGCTTCTTCCCATTGCTGGGGTTTCCACGGCGGTTTCACCCTTGTTGCCAAGTTTTGAATATTTCAATCCGTTCCGCTAACATACGATTATACAGAAAGCAACAGGAGCCGAGGGTCTTATTTAAGAATACCCCCTGTTCAGGGGTGGAATAGAGTCTTACCTTGAAAGCCCTCTGTATGATCATAGGTTTATTCTAATGTATCTTGCGTAAATGTCAAATTATTTCCAACCTATCTTTTGCCGCTGTGCCGCCTTATATCCCCAGCCCTAAAGGGTTTTTTATAAGAGATTTTACGGCGGTTTTGGTAAGTAAAGAAATTTTAGGGTGCTGCTTATTAATTTCTACTCACCCCGCTAGGGTTACAAACCGCCGTTTCCAACCCTAAGATTATACAATCATGTTGAAGTCATTTCTGTTGAAGCCAGTTCTTTGGCGCTTTCGAGAAATGAAGCGATACTTCCGCTGGCAGTCCGCATAGCATTAACGCTTTGGGTTACTTCCTGAGAAATCTGTTGGAGCTTTTCCATCTCTTGAAAAATTGATCCGCTCTGCTGGTGAATTATGCCCGCGCCGTTCTGTACCTGTCCGGTCATGTCTTGTACGGTTTTTAAGGTCCTCAGCATCTGGGCGCCTCCATTGGCTTGGGCTTCTATAGATTGGTTTACCACCGCAAAGGAAGAACTCATGTCTTTTATTCCCGTGAATATCGTATCCATAGCGCCGACAGTTTCCTTGGAAACCGCGCCGATCTGGTCAATACCGCGTTCCAGCGGTGAGACACCCAGAAAATCATCGCATAAGCGCAAGAATAGTACAAAACAATAAGAAGATAACAGCCCATATTTGTTTGCTTATCGGTATGTTCCGCAGCATAGAAATTCCTTTAAAATTTTTTAACTTTATATAACTTTATACAAAAAATATAGTAATTTTTTATAGAGTAGTCAATATTGAAAAGGAAATACCGGTTTAAGACTTGAATTTGAAAAAGACTTATATAATAATAAATAAATATGAAAAAGATATGTATTGTAGGCTTTGTATGTTTTACACTTATAGGGGTTTTCACAAGCTGTTCATCCACAAAGACAGCCCAGCCCTCTAATGGGTTTCGGGTTAAACCCCCACGTTCTGAAGCGGAACGCCGGGACCCTTCAAAAACCGACGCGGAACTTGTCGCTCAAGCGATACAGTGGGGAGACTGTGGGTTTCTCTATGCGTATATTGAAAGGGGATCGGAAAATACCAATCCTCAGTTGGTAAGCCAGGCCCGGGAAGCGATAAAACGCTACGCCTCGACGGATTCAGAAGCCGCCGCATATAAAACCGACGCAATGGAGCCCCAGGTAAGAAAAGTTCCTAAAGAATTGATGGATAAGGTTTTCACTGAACCTGAGGCAGCCTTACCCAAGGTGGTGGCGTCTCTTATTGATGGAGTATCAGACCAATTCCTTAAAGCCAAAATACTTCACGACTGGATTTGCGATACTGTCGCGTATGACCCGGATATGTATATTTCCGGGCGTATTGTTGATCAAGACTATGTATCGGTCTTAAAAAAGAAACAAGCCGTGTGTTCAGGATATACGAATCTGTACAATCAGATGTGCGGATTGGCGAATATTGAATCTATGGGCATAAACGGGTATTCAAAAGGCCCGGGATATACGGGTAAAATAGGAAAAGATATTGATCACGCTTGGAATGGGGTAAAAATCAACGGCAGATGGTATTTGGTTGACGTAACCTGGGACGCGGGTCCTATGGAAAAAAGAACTTTTATCAAACGATACTCTACGGCGTGGCTTTTTGTTGATTCCCGATCATTCTTGTATT
>JAITHD010000199.1 GCA_031280155.1 Treponema sp.
TATCGACTCCAGTATATTCTTTCTTATTGTTGTCTCTGCTGTTTTCCTGCTCAATAAAAGGTTTCAAAACCCCAACCGCCTGCTGCATCACTCGGGCGCTGCGGATGACTTGGGGAAGAAACATCGCTCCTTTTCCAAAACGATCCCCTACTTCCTGCATACCCTTCATAAGAGGACCTTCTATGACTTCCAAAGACCTGACGCATCGAGGGCGGAATTCACGCACATCCGCCTCAATATAATCGTCGATGCCCTTTACCATAGCGTGAAGAATTCGTTCTTCCACATCCCAAGAACGCCAAGATTTAGAAGGTCCCGCTTTTTCGACTATGGTTTTTCCAGTCTTATCCAGATCAGACTTCTCCTTCACTTCCAAGGCCAACCTTAGTAAATCTTCAGCCGCGTTTTCTTTCCGGCAGAGAATCAGGTCTTCCGCTGCTTGTCGAAGCGCTGGATCAACCTGATCATAAGGGATCATGGTTACAGGATTTACAATAGCCATAGAAAGCCCTGCGTCTATGCTATGTTTGAGCAGTACCGCATGCATAGCATTCCGAACCGGCTCATTACCCTGAAAGCTGAAAGAAAGATTTCCAATCCCTCCAGAAATCTGAGCTTCTGGACAATGTTTACGTATCCACTCACAGGTCTTGATAAAATCCAAGCCGTACCGATCATGTTCAGCAATACCGGTGGCTATAGTAAGCACCACCCCGTCAAAGATAATATTCTCCGCCGGAAAATCATCATCAACTAAAAGCCGATACGCCCGACCAGCAACCTCAATTTTCCGTTCATACGTTGCAGCCTGTCCTTGTTCGTCAAAAAGCATAACCATAACGGCGGCGCCATAACGCCGAGCAAGTCGCGCTTTACGAAGAAACGCCTCCTTCCCGTCTTTAAGGCTGAGAGAATTTACAATACTTTTTCCCTGAATCAGCTTTAACCCTGCTTCAATATTCTCCCACCGTGAACTGTCAAGCATGATAGGAACCTTTGCTATATCTGGGTCTGATAAGGCTAAGGTCAGGAAACGAGTCAGAACGGCTTCAGCGTCCAGCATGGCATCGTCCATACATATATTGATAAGATGAGCGCCATATTCAATCATTTCACGAGCGATTCCAAGGGCTTCTGGGTATTGTTCTTTCTGAATAAGCCGTAAAAACTGACGGCTTCCCGCCACATTAGTCCGCTCCCCCATCTTGATAAGTCCTTGAGTCCGCTCTGCCTGTACTGGCTCGAGCCCCGCAAAAAAGGTTTTTTTCTGGGGAACAGGCAAAGGACGAGGCTTGTAGGTTGCGGCTTTGTCATTGATTGCGGCAATATGGGCTGGAGTAGACCCGCAACAGCCGCCGACAATATTAAGAAGACCTTCTTGCATATATGTTTCAAGACAGGCTGCCATCATTTCAGGGCTATCGTCGTAGACTCCGAATTCATTCGGCATTCCCGCATTCGGGTGTACGCTGGTAAGACAGGGGACAAAACCGGCAAGATTTTTGATATAGCCCTTGAGTCGGGAAGCGCCCATGGAACAATTCAATCCAATAGCCCAGGGTTTGGCGTGAAGTACCGAAACACAAAAGGCTTCTACAGTTTGTCCCGCAAGGAGTCTGCCTGAGGCATCAGAGATAGTCCCGGAAATCATCAGAGGAATCTGAATACGCCGTTCTTCTTCCAGCCGAGAAACCGCAAAAAGGGCTGCTTTGGCATTGAGGGTGTCAAAGACTGTCTCAATAATAAGGATATCTGCGCCGCCTTCCAATAATCCCCTTGCGTTATCATAATAAGCCCCGATCATTTCATCCCAGTAAATCCCGCGCTTCCCTGGATCTTGAATATCCGGGGAAATACTGGCGCTTTTTGTCAGAGGACCCATACTGCCGGCTACAAATCGCGGTTTATCCCAACTTGAAAACCGGTCTGCAGCATTTCGGGCAATCGCCGCCGCATTATAACTTATTTCGTAAGCCAAATCTTCCAGCCCATAATCAGCGAGAGTCACCGCAGTAGCGTTGCCGAAACTACAGGTCTCAATAATATCCGCCCCGGCTTTGAGATAGGATTCATGAATAGAAGCAATAATATCCGGCTTAGTCAGACAGAGTATATCGTTACAGCCTAAAAGATCAACCCTGTGGGACCCAAACCGCTGTCCCCGGAAATCCGCTTCTGTCAAGTTATACTGCTGGATCATAGAACCCATTGCCCCATCCAACAGGAGAATTCGTTTTGCAGCTAAGGCATCAAGCTGTTCCTTGGTGTTCATACAAAGATTCTAGCATAACAAAATATGAAAAGGAAGAGGCATGTCAACTCCCAGATTTCTCCTTCGACGATACATGACTGGGACATAGCTTGGTTATCGCAAAACTCCCTAAAGAGAGCTTTTACGGCGAACCGGATAAAAAAAAGGAAACGCCCTTCATTAGTAAAAGGGCGTTTCCTTTTTGATTAGCAAGTTTAACAGCCTTCGTTCAGTATTACTACTGGAGAAGCTGAAGAACCCCTTGAGTTCTCTGATTGGCTTGAGCCAACATTGCGGTCCCCGCCTGACTAAGAATCTGGTTCTTGGTATAAGTAACCATTTCGTTAGCCATGTTGGTATCCCGAATTCGGGATTCTGAGGCTTGCATATTTTCCGCGCCTATATCAATACCGATGATTGCATGTTCTAAACGATTCTGATAGCCTCCCAGATCAGCTCGCTGTTTACTGACTTTTTTCAGAGCTTCATCAAGAGTTCCAATAGCGCGGTTAGCGTCGTCCATATCCTCTAAGGAAAGAATAGTTTCATCCCCCACATTCTTAACGCCCAGGGCTTTGGCGGTCATAGTACCAATAAATACCTGTTCCCGTTGATCCATGTTAGCGCCTATATGAAGCCACATTGAAGCGGTAACTACATTTTCTCCCTGGGGACGACCAAAGCGTCCGGTAAGCATATTCAATCCATTGAATTGAGCGTGAGAAGCAATCCGATCCAATTCGTCAACGAGGGCTGAAACTTCGATCTGCATATACGTCCGATCGTCAGCAGTATAAATTCCGTTTGCAGACTGTACAGCTAATTCCCGAAGCCGCTGTAAAATATCCTGACTTTCCTGGAGATATCCCTCAGTCGTTTGAATGAAAGAAATACCATTTTGAGCGTTAATAGAAGCTTGGTTCAAACCGCGAATTTGGCTCCGCAATTTTTCAGAAACCGCAAGTCCTGAAGGATCATCCCCTGCTCGATTAATCCGTAAACCACTGGACAATTTTTCCATGTTCTTGGTCAGATTGGTCTGAGTTGTTCTGAGAGACCTGTCGGCAAACATTGCACTCAAATTGTGATTAATAATCATAAGTCTTCACTCCTTTGGCATTTTGGCGCGCTTTTGCGCCTTCGGCATCCATGCCTTAACCGTATCACCTCTGATATATAATATTGGTGATATCTGGTGGTTAATAAAAATATGCCATAAACCAATTACAGCAACTTTACTAGTTGCCGTAGTTTAATTCACCTTTATTATAAATATCGGATATAGAAATAGCCGCTTTAGAAAAAATAGGAAAAAATTGATGATTTCTTATACAACAAATCAACCGATATAACACTATGCGATACTATATTTATTTATTTGTTTTTATTACTGGATGTATTTTTCTTTCCTGTACTACTCGTCCTGAAGTGGTAGCCACTGAAAAAACCGAGAAGCATATACCGAAAAACTCTGAAATCCCAGAGATTCCTGAATATCTTCTAGGAAAAGGGATCATACCTTCAGAAGATTTAGCTTCTTTCTTGCAATACTCAAATCCAATGGCAGACGCTGATTTTGTTAAGGAACTGGCGGATTTATATGTGGAAGAAGCCGCTCTTGAAGGGGTAAATCATGATGTCGCATTTGCCCAGATGTGTCTGGAAACAGGATTTCTCCAATACGGCAATCTGGTAACGCCGGATATGAATAATTTTTGCGGTCTCGGCGCCATATCAGCCGAACAGCCCGGAGAGCGGTTTTCCGAACCCCGCATTGGAGTGCGCGCTCAGATCCAGCATCTCAAAGGATACGCTACGGATACACCCCTTGAACAAGAATTGGTGGATCCCCGTTATATTTGGGTCAACTATGGTTCTGCGCCGACTATTAAAGGGCTTGCCGGTTCTTGGGCTGCGGATCCGGACTATGCCGTCAAAATCAGCGGCATCTTGGAACGGCTCTATGAATACTCTTTTAGAAAAGACATCCGTTCTGAATGAGCCGTTGCCCGTTTACCAGTTTTCGCGCTTTGACGCCGCTTGATAAATCATCCAGCGTTTTGGTTTCTTCTGTAAGTATATGTTTGCGGTATTCTTTGTACCGCCGCTCTTTCATATTGTCCAGAATTTTGCGATCCCTAGATGCTTCCATATATACTGATCGGGCTTCTTCTACGTTACGCGCCGCTTTGCCGGCTTCTTCTAAAAATGCGGCTTTGGTTTTATCAAGGCGCAGAATATACCGGTCAAAAGACAGAATATCCTCGGTTCTTTGAGGCGTAAACTGTTCTATTCGTTCCCGTTCAGCGGTTATCGCCGTAATTTTGCGTTCAATTTCAGTAAGAACTCCTACCGCCTTACCTAGTTCAATTTCGGTTTCTTGCTCTCGGTATTGCCGAAGTTCCCGCACTTTTTCAAGTCCAAAGACAAAACGTTTCATATAGTCATCTCCGCTTCCGGTATGGGATTGCCGGCGATTTGAGCCATCCTTGAAAGCGTATCTTTTAGTGAAACCTTTTCGTCTGTCTCTTGAACAAGAAATTCTTCGATAGCTCCATGTTTTTGGATTGCTTCATCGATCTGCGGATTTGAACCAGTGTGATAAGCCCCTACGTTAATAAGGTCTTCATGTTCAGCATACACCGACATAAGTCGTCGGAGAACTCCCGCAGCCTTATTAGTAGCGGGACCTGAAACAGTTGATCCTAACCGGGAAACACTGGCAAGTACGTCTATTGCGGGATAATGATAATGTTGTGCAAGAGAACGAGAAAGAATAATATGTCCATCCAGAATTCCCCGAACCGTATCAGATACAGGTTCATCTAAATCATCTCCGTCTACGAGGACCGTATAAAAACCAGTGATAGTTCCTTTATCAGAAGTTCCACACCGTTCCAGAAGTTTCGGCATCTGATCAAACATACTTGGCGTATAGCCCCTTGTGGCAGGAGGTTCTCCTGTGGCAAGCCCTATTTCCCGCTGGGCTCGGGCGAATCGAGTTACTGAATCAAATAAAAGCATCACGTCCCGTCCCTGATCTCGAAAATATTCAGCTACCGCTGTGGCGATATATGCGCCTCGAAGACGGGATAAGGGCGGAGAATTAGAAGGGGTAACAATAATAACGCTTCGAGCAAGCCCTTCCGGTCCAAGGTCTTTTTCAATGAAGTCATTGACTTCCCGTCCCCGCTCACCGATAAGAGCAACCACATTCACATCCGCATTAGTATTCCTAGCAATCATGCCCAAAAGCGTAGACTTTCCCACGCCGCTGCCAGCAAAAAGTCCAAGCCGCTGCCCTCTGCCTACGGCAAGCAAACCGTCAATAGCCCGTACGCCGGTACAAATCCGTTCTGTTACCCGTCTTCGCTTCAGCGGCTCTGGAGGACTCGCCATCGCGGGATAATATATCCCGGATTCAATATCCCCCTTGTCATCAATCGGTTTCCCCTGGGCGTCAAGTAATCGTCCCAATAATTTTTCTGAAACTGCCACAGTAAGGGCAGTACCGGAAGCGACTACCCGATCCCCTACTTCAATTCCGTCGATTTCTTCATAAGCCATTAATTGGACTGTTTCATCTCTAAGTCCTACCACTTCGGCGTGAATAACCCTGTGAGATCTAGGCGCTTCAATGCGGCAAATTTCTCCAATGATAGCGATAGGACCTCGACTTTCAATAAGCAACCCTTGAACTTTAGAAATACGCCCTACACATTTTATAGGATCAACCTGTTGAGCGGCTTCAATATATTTTTCAAGAAGGGTTTCCATTCCCCCTAAACCTTCTCATTGCCTGTATCTTGAACCGCTTTTGGCTTTATTTTTATTGGAGTAATTTCCAATATTTTCGTTTCTAATTCAGTAAGCTGCGTAGCGATCCGTGCATCGATTTCGCCAAAGTCAGTCTCAATAACACACCCGCCCTGATCAATAGAGAGATCTTCTTGAACCTGAATATTAGCCCCGCTCTCAAGCAGCAGAATAAAATCTTTAAGATGTTCTGTAGCAAGCCGCAAATCCGCGGTATGCACCTTGATAATAACCTCTCCATGCCCTTTTACTTTCCGCAGCGCATCTTGCACGTTGGCAAGGATCACTTCCCGCTGGCTTTCAGAAATAACCTTGATTACCTTGCGGGCAATCAGAATCACCAGATCAATGATCCGCTGCTCTGTTTCCACCAAGATTTCAGTTCGTTTATCTTGAGCCCGTTCAAGAACAACCTGCGTTCTTTGAATGAGCCGCTCTACTTCTACTTTGCCTTCCTGAAATCCGGCTTCCCGCCCTGCAATTTCGCCCTCTTCCGCTGCTTTTCTTCGTTGATTTTCAATAGCAATCTGGGAAGCGACAGCCATATCCTGAGCTTTCTGATGAGCTTCGGCGATGATCTTGTCAGCTTCCGCTTGAGCTTCCAGCTTCAACGCTTCAGCTTCTTCAGTTTTCCGAGTTACTTCTTGGAGCGCTGCTTCTTCAGCTTCCTTGATGATGCGCTCTACTTCTAATTTAGCGGATTTCATCATGGTTTCCCGTTCAGCTTCCCATTGAACCTTAAAAAGCTCCGCTTCCTGGCGAAGTTCCTCTGCGGTAGGACCCTGATATTCTTCGATTTCCCCATTCTCTTCCATTATTTCTAATGGAGCCGCCTCAGTGGCCGCACTGGGAGAATCAATGAACACAATAGAAGTATCTACGCTGATCTCGTAAGACCTGAGAACCGTTTTTGTCATACCTTACACCACCAATTCATCTTCTCCAGCCCGAGCGACCACGATTTCACCGCTTTCTTCAAGTTTCCGTATAATCGAAACGATTTTCTGCTGGGCTTCTTCTACATCCTTTAACCGGACAGGACCCATGAATTCCATATCTTCTTTGAGCATCCCCGCGGCGCGTTTACTCATATTCTTGAAGATTTTATCCTGTACCTCAGTATCCACAGATTTGAGCGCTTTAGCCAGTTCTCCAGAATCCACTTCCCGCATAACTTTCTGGATGGATTTATCATCAAGCATGACAATATCCTCGAATACGAACATCCGCTTCTTGATCTCTTCTGCAAGTTCAGGATCTTCCGCTTCCAAGGCTTCCATAATCTGCTTTTCCGAGGAACGATCTACCATGTTGAGTATCTCTGTAATGCTTTCTACGCCTCCAGCTGCGGTATAATCTTCACTGGACAAGGTAGAGAGCTTCTTCTCTAAAACCCGTTCAACTTCCCTAAGCACTTCCGGACTGGTACGATCCATTGTGGCAATCCGTCGGGCAACATCACTCTGTACCTCATGAGGGAGATTTTGGATGATTACGGATGCTTTATTTGGTTCAAGATATGCCATGATCAACGCAATCGTTTGAGGATGTTCCTGCTGAATAAAGTTGAGCAAATGCGCTGGATCAGTCCGGCGGATAAAATCAAAAGGACGCACTTGAAGACTAGAAGTCAACCGGTTGATAACATCTACCGCTTTCTGGCTTCCCAAGGCTTTTTCCAAAAGGTCTCTCGCATAATCAATGCCGCCGGTACTAATGAACTGATTCGCAATCATTAATTCTTGGAATTCTTGCAAAATAGCGTCTTTTTGTTCGGATTCTACGGTTTCAAGCCTGGCGATTTCAAAGGTTAGCGTTTCAATTTCATCTTCCCGCAGAAACTTAAAAATTTCCGCAGAAACTTGAGAACCTATAGATACCAAGAAAATAGCGGCTTTCTGCCGACCATTGATATCCTTCATCCCCTTTTTTGTCGCTGTGGAAGCTGAATTTTTTGCCATACTCTATTCCTCCAAAAGCCAGGTTCTAATAAGTTGAGCCACTCCGTCTGGGTGGTCTTTAGCCATATTAGCGATATTCTCATACAGCGTCATACGGGCTTGTTCTTCTGCGGATAACGGCATATCAGCATTCTCTTCGGCCTGCATAAGTATATTGTCTCTTTCAATTTGTTCCCGCCGGGCTCGCTCTTCTTCTTCTAAACGCCGGCGCCGATCCATTTCCTTGGAAATCGCCCGAATTATTATAAACGCTATGATTACCAAGAGAATCAGCCCTATGCCTATCAAGATCGCCATTCGGATATTCTGAGCTTTAAAGTACGCCGCATCAGCGCTGGCGAATTCTTTGCTGCGGTCGTAAGCGATGTTTTGCACTGTTACTGAATCCCCTCGAGCGGCGTTATAGCCAATAGCCCCTTGAACCAAGGACTGCACTTCTCTAAGCTGCTCAGGAGTCAAGGGAGCATATTCCCGCTCAATACCGCCGCTCGGCAGGATCTCAGGCTTCCCTTTTTCATCATACTTCATTACCCATTGACCATCAATATTTACCGACACCGTAACCCGATCTATATTGGGAGTCCGTACTTCCTGAGAAGTCTTTTTGTTGATTACTTGATTAGAGGTCTTTGTTTCTTGCGTAACCTCCCCAAAAATATTCGTCATATCCCGATATGCCGGAGCGGTTTGTCCCTCTATTCCGGGAGGACCTTCAGGAGTTATACCGGTTCCCTTATAGGTGGTAACAGAAGTATTTTCAGACAATGTAACCGACGGAACTATCTGAGCGTCATTATAAGAACTTCCCGGGGTTCGAGCCTGAAGGGTAAAAGGGAAATGTTCTTCCACATTGACTTCTTTTTGGGAAAGGTCCATATCTATCTTGATATTAAGATCTCGAACCCGATCAGGAGTATAGATTTGCTGTAAGGCTTTGAGAATAGCAACCCGATATTGGTTCTCAAGGGTTCGGATCAAAGCGGCTCCCTTTTTAATATTATCAAGCCGTTCAAACTCAGCCATTCCGTCAAAATCATTCAATACAAGCCCATAGTTATCAGTGATAACAATATGCTCGTCTATAAGTCCCGCAACAGCAAATTTGAGAAGTTTCTGAATGCCCTCAACTTTTTTACGATTTTCAGTAATATCACTTCCAATCTTAGGCGTAATAATAACGCTGGCAGTCACCGCATCCCGATCTTCAGGGAACAAGGTGTCTTCAGGAAATACCAACGTAACATGAGCGGTATCAACCCCGTCTATCGCCTTGATATGATCGGTCACCATTTGGGTAATAGCCCGCTGGAGATTTACCTTCTGATCCTGATCTCTGCGAGTCCAGCTTTCCCGGTCAAATAATTCCCAAGGATTTGTACCGGCGGGAACCAAATCTTCTCGAATCAGGATACTCCGCATCCGCCGGGCAGTAGCCTCGTCATTCACCATGACTACCCCATTAGCGGAAACCGATGTTTTCACTCCTTCCTCATTGATCCGAGTTATAATCCGGTTTCGGATATCCTCATTCTTAATAGGCGCATCAATAACCGGAATCAGCGTAGGCGCGGCAGATACTGAAAACAAAGCTATAATTCCTACAATAGCCGCTACACAGATTCCTGCTAAAATAAGTTTCTGTACTAACGACCATTTAGCCCATAATTTTTTTAGTTGATCTATAGCCTTTTTAATCCACTCGCCCATATCCCCTCCCCAGGAGAACTTTGTATATTACCGCCGTCCAAGTAATATTCCATTGCAGACGACTCCTTTCTTACTTTTTATCATATTATTACACTCTTATCTAATGTTGACAAGATCCCTCCAGCCTTGAACTAAGCGGCTGAGTACCGTTCTGGTAATATTTAATGACATACTTGCCTTTGCCTGAGCAATAGTAACGTCATGGATATCTACTGAATCAGGGTCTGTAATGGCGGTCTGGATTATAGCGCTTGCCTTGTTCTGATCCGCTGAAACAGTATCCAAGGCTCGAAGCATAGCGTCTTCAAAAGAACCGCCTCGAGTAACCGCGCCGGCGCCGATCTTATCCCCTAACGCAACAATTTCCTGTCCTGTAGGAACTCCATGAGCGGATGAACCAATATGTCGCGGATCCCTTACATGCATAGGGAGCGGGTCTACAGCTATCAACTGCGGGGCGTTTATAATCATCTCTTACCTCCCTATCTCCAATGCTTTCTGAAACATCGCCTTAGAACCATCAATAATCGATGCATTAGCTTCATACGCACGAGACGCCGCAATCATATCTACCATTTCAGTAACAATATCCACATTAGGCATTTCCACATATCCCTGTCGAGGACCTGATGTAATAGCGTCAGGGTGAGTCGGATCATACACCAGCCGATTCTTTGCAGCCGTATCCTTTTGTATCTCCATAACCCTTACCCCTTGCCCTGGACCATTATCCATCATATCAGGAAGAAAGGGAGAATGCCAATAGGGTCCTTCAACTCTAGGGCGCATAACAACGCGGCTCCGCCGATACGGTCCGCCTTCATCGGTTCGAGTCGTGGAAGCATTAGCAATATTATCAGCAATTACATCGGAACGAAGCCGTTGAGCGCTCATTCCCGTAGACGCTATATTTATCGAACTAAAAATACCCATATATCAACCTACCTTAATACCAGATTGACTTGATTAAACTCAAAAGCTTCCGCCTGAGCTAAGAGCGTATACAGCATCTGATTTTCCAACCCAGCCATAAGCTCATGATCAACATCTACATTATTTCCATTATTGTTGGATGCTGTGAGAAAATCCACAACTCGTCGAGGCTGAACATCCTGATAATTTCGAGGCTCCCAATTAGAAATATGCCTTGGATCGGTTTGAGCCAACTCAACTGGAGGGCGCTGTCTTTCTGATTCCAAAGCTTTTTTTAATTCGCTTTCAAACGCAACCTCAGAACGTTTGAAATTAGGAACCTCCGCATTAGCTAAATTATTCGCAATCACTGATCGCCGGAGGAGATTCACATCCATAGCGCGATGCACCATATCAATGGTCTTAGAAAAATTATTATTGATATTCAAACCTTTTCTCCCGATATTACTTATCGGCACATTATAAGCTGTTATTTACCACAAAATCTACAAATTATACAAGGAAAAATTCGCGAATGAATCAACAACACCCCATATATTCAAGTTCATTCGCGGATTTTATAGGCAAACCGTAGTATAATCACAAAATATATCTGCCCAAATCATTATCCATTACCAAATCGGTAAGTTTCTCATTTACATACGCTTCGGTTATGGATATTTTTGTGGGAGCGATGTCCGGAGCCTCAAAAGAAAGTTCTTCCAGCAGAGCTTCCATGATGGTATGGAGTCTTCGAGCGCCGATATTTTCTAACCGAGCGTTCACATCCGCTGCAAGCACCGCAAGCCGTTCAATCGCGTCATTGGCAAAGTTGATTTCCACCCCTTCAGTGTCCAACAGCTCAACATACTGTTTGGTAAGAGCGTTTTTGGGTTCTGTCAAAATCCGCAGGAAATCATCTTTTCCCAGAGAATCCAATTCTACTCTAAGCGGGAACCGTCCCTGCAACTCAGGAATCAGATCCGATGGTTTGCTTACATTGAAAGCGCCGGCAGCTACAAAAAGAATATGATCCGTATTAACAGGGCCCCATTTGGTGTTCACAGTCGCTCCTTCCACAATGGGCAGGATATCCCGCTGCACCCCTTCTCGGGACACGTCAGGACCGCCGCCGCGCTCGCCTTTGACCGCAATCTTATCTATTTCGTCAATAAAAACAATGCCGGTTTCTTCTACCCGCTGCCGGGCTTCGTCGCTTACCCGATCCCGATCTATGAGTTTTTCCGATTCTTCAGCAATGAGAATTTCCCGGGCCCGGCTTATAGTAACAAGCTTTTTCTTTTTACTTCCTCCAAAAAGACCCGCAATCCCTGAAAGACTGGACTCTAATTCTTCAAAACTGCCTCCCATCATCTCAATATTCGGAAACTGAGGGCTTTGGCTTATCGTGATTTCCACCATTCTATCTTCGAGCTTTCCCTTCCGAAGCATGGTTCTAAATTTTTCTCTCGTCGAATCTTTATCCTTCCCGTCAGCAGAGGGCTTGGATTCCTGTTCCTCCTCTTCCTCCTCTGGAGGGGGAGAATCTTGTGAAACATTCCGTCCTATAGGAATTCCGACTTGGATAACAGTTCCCATAAGCGCAGGTCCCGAGCCGTTAGCGTTATCTGGATTAGTAGCAAAGGTTCCCATAGGTCTGACCACCGGTCCTGCGGGAGCGGGTTTTGAGTCTTTACGTTTTTTGTTGGTTCCCGGCAGCAGGAGATCAAGAAGCGCTTCTTCAGTCCGCTGTTCCGCTTCAGCAGTAACGGATTCTTGCATCTCCTGCTTCACCATTTGAATTCCCGCAGCCATAAGATCCCGGATCATAGATTCCACATCCCGCCCGACATATCCTACTTCAGTATATTTGGTAGCTTCCACCTTGATAAACGGAGAACCCGCTAATTTGGCAAGCCGCCGGGCAATCTCGGTTTTTCCAACCCCGGTAGGTCCGATCATAAGAATATTCTTAGGCGCAATATCTTCCCGCATATCGCTTTCCAGTTTGAGCCGCCGAATTCGATTCCGCAAAGCTACCGCAACCGCCCGCTTCGCCTTTTTCTGCCCTACAATGTACTTGTCTAACTCGGCGACAATCTCTCGTGGAGTAAGCCGATCCAGATTTTTCTCAACTGATTTTTTATCACCCATTAGTTTAGCTCCTCCAAGATGATGTGACCATTGGTATAAATACAGATATTGCCCGCAATTTTAAGACTTTTTTCCGCAATTTCCGCGGCGGAAAAGGCGCTTCCCTCAAGATACGCCAACGCCGCAGCGTATGCGTAATTGCCTCCAGACCCTATGGCAAGCGCATCCTCCGCCGGCTCTATCACATCGCCTGTACCGGAAATAAGCAGAATTTTACTCAAGTCCGCCACCAGCAACAGAGCTTCAAGGCGTCTGAGGGCCCTATCCGTACGCCAATCTTTTGCCAATTCTACCGCCGCCCGAGCAAGGTCTCCAGAATATTCCTTGAGTTTGCCCTCGAAACGGTCAAAAAGGGTAAAAGCATCCGCAGTGGCTCCGGCGAATCCGCATAATATCTTGCCGTCCATGAGGCGCCGTACCTTGCGGGCGTTGTTTTTCATTACTGTCTCGCCTACAGTTACCTGTCCGTCTCCAGCCATAGCGACCTTCCCATCCCGGCGTACCGCTAACACTGTGGTGCTTCGTATTTGCGGTTGCGTACGCCGTACGGTGCTGCTCTGTTTATTCATAATTTATTCCTTATGTATGTGCCTTAGCATAGACTTGTTTTAATCGCTCTATGTCAACATGGGTATAACGCTGGGTTGTAGCTATACTAACATGACCTAGTAATTCCTGGACTATCCGGATATTACAGCCCCCATTAACAAGATGCGTGGCAAAACTATGCCGTAATGCATGGGGGTGAATAGGTTTCTCCAGCATTGACAGCTTGGCATACTCATTAATGATCCATCGCGCCCCTGATACGGAAAGGCCCTTTCCCCGCTGATTAATGAAAAGCCGATCCGTAGGGCGTTCCGCTGGTATTTTAGAGGTTCTTACCGCAAGATAGGTTGCCAACGCTTTCTGAGTCTCATCGGTGAAGAACGCATGCCGTTCTTTGTTCCCTTTTCCGATGACTCGGGCCCATCGGAGATCCTTTTCTATATCTTTTAATGAAAGGGAAACGGTTTCTGAAATCCGCAACCCTCCAGAATACATAACCAATATCAGCGCCTGATCCCGAATATCCCAAAGCCGCTTAGTCTGTTCTGGAAGCGCCGCAAAGTCCGCCATTTCCTGTTCCCAGAGAAAACAAGGCAGAGTGCTGGGAGTTCTATGGTTTCGGAGCAACTGAGCGGGATCGTCTTCCCGATACCCAAAACGCTGGAGCCACCGATAAAAACCTCGAACCCCAGCCAACGCCTGATTGACGCTCCCCGGGGCAAGACGTTTGGTTCCCAGCTCAACCGTAAATCCCTGTACTTCCTGGGAAGTCGCCGTCTCAGGAACTATTCGATACCCCTCACAATAACCGGCAAAATAGGCTAAATTCTTTCTATAAGCCCGTATAGTTTGCGGCGATGCCCCTCGTACTGCTGAAAGATAGGAAAGATACTCCTTAAATATACTCGGCAGAGCTATGGTATTCACCTTACACTTGTTCATGATCCCTCCCTTTATACTTCAGGTTTTTCCCTGTCAGAATCAAAACTATGCAGATAATCACAGTCTGGATTGATGCAGGACTTATAGAATCCGTTTTTCTTATCATATTTCTCCACCATGAACTGTCCGCACTTAGGGCAATTCTGATTAATAGGCTTGAAATGAGTGATAAAATCACAAGACGGATAATTGGTACATCCGTAAAATTCCTTGCCGCGGCCTTTGGTCTTTCGAGATATAATATCTCCGCCGCAATGGGGACATTTCGCCAAAGGTATGGACTTGGTATTCCGACACTCAGGAAAAGCGCTGCACGCCAGAAAAAACCCAAAACGTCCCATTTTTTTCACCAGAGGTTTTCCGCATTTCTCACAGGGGATATTCGTAACTTCTTCCAGGGCCCCCTTAAAAGACTCTAGGGTTTTACCTACTTCATCTACCCGCTCTTTGAAGGGACTGTAGAATTCCCGGATCATATTATGCCACGAAAGCTGGCTTTCCTCAACCGCGTCAAGTTTACTTTCCATAGCCGCCGTGAAGTCTGAATTCACCACATACGGGAAAGACTCTACCAACATATCACAAATCAGCTTGCCTAAAAGCGTTGGGATAAGCTGCTTATTCGATCGAGTTACATAGTACCGGTCCAGCAATACCGAAATGATAGGAGCATAAGTAGAAGGACGACCTATGCCTTTTTCTTCTAAGGTTTTCACAATAGATGCATCTGAATATCGAGCGGGACCTTGAGTGAAATGCTGTTCAGGGTAGAATTTATCAATCTTTAGAGAATCGCCGATTTTGAGAACCGGATAGGAATCTTGCTTTTCTTCTTTAGAAGCAAGGAGTTTCATCACCTTATAAAATCCTTTTTCAATGATTTTAGTTCCTGATACTCTAAATATCCCGTCTCCGGTTTGAATATCAGTGCTTACCGTCTTGGTTTTAGCCGGATTCATCTGGCTTGCCACAAATCGTTCCCAGATAATCGTATAGAGCCGCAATTCATCCCTGCTAAGATATGGCTTCATATCATCAGGCTTATAATTAACGTAGGTAGGGCGTATAGCTTCATGCGCGTCCTGGGCTTTCTTTCCCACCGCATATAGTATAGGCTTTTCCGGCAGGTCTGTAGGATAGTTCTTCTCTATCCACGCCCGGACGTCGTCCAAGGCAACCTGAGAAATCCGTACCGAATCAGTACGCATATAGGTGATAAGCCCAATTCGGGAGCTTTCAATATTGATGCCTTCGTAAAGCCTCTGAGCTGTCTGCATGGTTTTCTTACTGGTAAACCCAAGACGGTTCGCGGCAGTCTGCTGAAGCTGAGATGTGGTAAAAGGCGGCTTAGGTCTCAGGGTTTTCTCGGTTTCCCGAATATCAATAACCACCGAATCCTTACCGGTAATCAAAGCTATGATGGCTTTAACTTCAGCCTCGTTTTTCAAGTCCGGCTTCGCGGCTTTCCAGCTTATAAGCTGGGCTGTGAAAACCGTTCTTCCAACCTTGAAATCCGCTTCTAAGGTCCAATATTCTTCAGGAATAAAGGATTCAACCTCTTTTTCCCGATCACAGATAAGCTTAAGCGCTGCAGACTGAACCCGTCCCGCGGAAAGACCGTTTTTCACCTTTTTCCAAAGCAACGGAGAAAGATTATACCCTACTAATCGATCTAATACCCGCCGAGCTTTTTGGGCGTTTACCTTGGCTTCGTCAATGACTCCCGGACGAGCTACCGCGTCTTGAATCGCCGCCGGAGTAATCTCATTAAAACTGATGCGCTGAATAAGCGCTTGTTTGCTCTTGGCGGCAAGGGCGTTCTGCAAATGCCATGCTATCGCTTCTCCTTCCCGATCATTATCACTGGCAAGCAACACCATATCGGCTTTTTTTGCATCCCCTTGGAGTTCCTTTAAGATTTTCGCCCTGCCCCGGACTGTGATATATTCAGGCTCAAAATCATGATCTATATCAATCCCTAATCTTGATTTAGGAAGATCAATAAGATGCCCCATAGAAGCCTTAACCGTATAAATCGAGCCTAGATACTTCTCAATAGTCTTCGCCTTAGCCGGAGACTCGACAATCACCAAGACTTTTTTATCTTTGAGCGCCGGCTTAGGTTTTACGGTTTTTTTCTTTGTTCCTGTTTCTGCTGAGTCGGTTTTTCTTGCCATAGTATGTTATTCCTCATACCCAATATTCAGGGACTGGGCTAGAGATGCCGCCAAAGCAGAGCCGCTGAATTCTCTTTCTGCTTTGTTCTTTTCATTGCGTTCGTTTTCTGATATCATACCCCATTCCTTGAGAATATCTTCCGCCGAAGCAATCACCGGCGCTCCGTCTTCCGCAAATTTTTTCGTTCCTTCCCGCAGATGGTCATAAACTCCTTCTGCGACTCCAGTTGAAGCAACCCAGAGGTCTCTTCCATGGTCCAGCGCAAATCTGGCGGTAATAAGAGCTCCTGAAGCTGCCGGAGCTTCCACAATCAACGTTCCTCTGGCGAGAGCGGAAATAATTCGGTTCCTAGCGGGGAAATGCCATTTTTGAGGTTTTGTTCCCGGAGGATATTCACTGAGCAGTACGCCGCCCTGTTCTACAATACGCCGAGCCAAACCTCGGTTTGCCGCAGGGTATATCTCGTCAAGCCCTGAACCCAAGACAGCCGCGGTAGGAGCGCCGCCGTCGCAATTTCCTCGATGCGCCATAGCGTCAATTCCTTGGGCAAGTCCTGAAATCACAGGAATACCTTTGAACGCTAAGGCTTTGGCAATATCATAAGCCTGAAGCAGCGCGGCTGGCGAAGGTTTCCTTGTCCCTACCATCGCAAGCAATGGCAGTTCTGGATTTAAGAGTCTGCCCCGATAAAAAAGCGTTATCGGCGGATCCCGGATTTCCCGAAGCAGCGGCGGATATAAAGGACTCATATATGAAACATATCCAATACCGCGCATTCGGGCAATACCCGCGTCCTGTTCCGCTTGAGCGCGGCATATATCCATATTCCAAGGTTTATTACCCAAAGTACGCCCTAGAAGGACTTCAGCGTCTTTTTTTGACAAGCCGATTATATCGTCCTCTTGATTACAGCGCTTACACAGCAATTTTTTTTCAACTAGAGTAATATGGGGAATACGGGCTATGATTAAATCTACTAAACCTCTATCAGTCATGGAATAACCCTATTGCTTAGTATGGTTCGTTTATTCTGCTCCGCATCAAGGCGTTTTTGGGGGTCTTTGGTAAGATTCGGGATATGCTCATACAGTTCTACAGCCTGATGATCCTGCCCAGCCGTATAATAGGCCCGAGCCAGTACAAACATAGCGTCTACATTGTTTTTCGAGATTTCCAGATACCGTTCCAGATGCGGTATAGCTTCCTCGGGACGATCCAGCTCAAAAACATACAAAACCCCCAGCCCGTACCGGGGTTTGCCATAGCTCTCGTCAAGTTCAATAGCTTGCAGATACGCATGTTCCGCAAGGGAAAAATAATATTCCCGTTGCAGCATATCTCCTTTCGCTACTATAGTATCATAGGTGTTTTTTGCTATAACCGCAGCGGAAAGTCCCCGCAAGTAATGAAGCAGCGGTTCTTGAGGGGTATATTCAATAGCTTTAGCTAACGCATTGAGGGCTTCAGTATGTAATCCCCGATCCTGCAAACGGGTAGCTAGAATTTTCCAGTATACTGCGGTTTGGGCGGCGTTTTTTACATGCTGTTCTATCTGTGCTTCATAAAGGGCTATGGCTTCCCGCAACCCGTCGATAGTTATCGGGGGACCCCCGCCGCGAGGACTCAATTCGGCAATCCGAGCCGCAAGCTCAGAACGGGCGCTGTATTTTCGGTATAGCATGAATCCAATAATCAGGGCTGCTATAACCATAATTACCAGTAATCCAATAACTGTATCTTTTTTAATGTTCATACCCTATATTAATTTCTGGATTATCTTCCATAGCTTTATTATAATCCGAAAGCCCCGGCATATATTGTCGATGATTTTCTTGGAGCAGAGAAACATCAAGATGGGTGTATACTTGGGTAGTGGTCAAAGCGGTATGTCCTAATAACTCCTGTACAGACCTGAGATCCGCGCCTCCAGCCAACAGCTCTGTGGCAAAGGTATGCCGTAAGGTATGCAGTTTAGAGCTTACTCCCGCTGCCTCCGCCGCTTTTGCGTAATTTTTCCATACTCCTTTCCGGGAAAGCCGTTTTCCGGTCTTGCTGATGAATAAGGCGGGATTCGGCTCAAGCCCTGCCAGCAGAGGACGGGACTTAGTAAGATACCGGTTAAGCCAGAACGCCGCTTGATCCCCAAAAATTGCCAGCCGCTCCTTGCTTCCTTTGCCTTTCACTCGGATAAGCCTTTTGGAAAACATAATATCCCCCAGATCCACCGCAAGCGCTTCTGAAATTCGCAATCCTGCAGCGTACAGCAGTTCATACAAAGCCCTGTCCCGGATGCCCAAAAGCGTATGGGTATCAATCATACTGAACAGTTGCAGGATTGATTCTTGGGCAAGCACCGCAGGTAAATAAGCGCCTTTTCGCGGAGCTTCCAAAAACACTGCGGGATTATCAGGTCGAATCTGTTCATCTATCGCAAATCGAAAAAAAGAGCGTAAAACAGTTATAGCTTTTGATACAGATCGAGACCCAATCCCGTCTAGGGTACGGCGCTTTTCCAAATATCGGGAAAGCGCCTGCATATCAACCGTTTCAAGGGCATAAGCTTCTTTTTCAAGCCATACTAAAAAACAGCGGATCTCAAACAAATATGTTTCCGCTGTCAAAAGCGCACAACCTTCCAGTCTGACAAGCCGAGAATAGTATTGTTCCAAAATACGCTCTCTCTGAATATGCTCCTTCCTTACCTTATGGGTTACGCTTCCTTTCCCTGTAAGGGGATATCTTTATTAATGCTATACTTTCGATCCCGAATGACTGTCGGAATCTCAAGATCATCATCTTGATAGCTGTTTCGGGAAGAAGAAAATCCCGGCTGCTTTATCTGCTGACCCCGCATTGATTCCCATTCTTGGAAATTAATAAAATTACTGCTTTCCGTACTCTTAACCGGCTCTTTAACCGGCTCTTTGGGAACCGCCTTGATTCCTTCGGCTTGGAAGCCTGTGGCAATAACGGTTACTCGCAGTTTATCCCCCAAGCTCGAATCCAGACTGGTCCCTGAAATAATCTCCGCATCTGGATCAGCTTTTGCGGTAATAATATTAACCACTTCCTGAAATTCCACCAGCGACAGGTCTTCAGAGCCGCTTACATTTATCAGGAACCGAGTAGCCCCTTCAATAGCGGTGCCTTCCAAGAGAGGATTATCTATCGCATTATTTGCAGCCTCAGTAGCTCGATTATCTCCATTGCCGTAGCCGATGCCCATAAGCGCATCTCCTTGACCTTTGATAATCGTCTCCACATCTGCAAAGTCGATATTAATAAGTCCGGTTTCAGTAACTAAATCTGAAATGCCCTGTACTCCTTGGCGCAGTACATCGTCGGCTTTAAGAAAGGCCTCGGTAATGGGAGTTCGTTTTTCAACGATATTAAGGAGATGCTGATTAGGAATGATGATCAGCGTATCCACCACTTCCCGAAGTTTGACGATCCCAGTGTCAGCTAACCTCATTCGAGCCCGCCCCTCAAATACAAAGGGTTTAGTTACCACTCCCACAGTCAGGGCGCCGCACTCTTTGGCGGCTTGGGCGATAATCGGCGCTGAACCAGTACCAGTACCGCCTCCCATGCCGGCGGTAACAAAAACCATGTTAGCGCCTTTGAGGGTTTCGACAATCATATCCCGATCCTCTTGAGCGGCTTTTTCACCAGTCTCAGGTTTTCCGCCGGCCCCTCGACCGCCGGTAATCTTTGCGCCGATCTGTAGTTTCTTGTTAGCTTTACACTTGTTCAGATCCTGCACATCCGTATTAACCACGATAAATTCGACTCCCTGCAACCCGCAGGCAATCATCCGGTTTATTGCATTGCAGCCTCCCCCGCCGGTACCGATAACTTTAATAACCGCCGGACTGGGTCCTGTAAGCTGATTGTCATGGACTTCTACATTCATCAATGTCATACTCCCTCCCAAATCATTATATTATCAGACTTTCTCTACAAAAGTCTATAGAAAAAACTAAAAAAATTAATTTCTTCCTAAAATTCTTGCTCAAGTATACAATCTTACCATTATTATATACTCTATTGTCAGACTTTCTCTACAAAAAGTCTATAAAAAACTAAAAAAATTCAGTCCGGATCCAGTTTACAAACTTTCCAAAAATTGAAGGGTCCCCTTTTTCCCGGCTATGAACTTCTACTCCCCGTTCAGGGGTATTTTTCTGTTCCCGATCGTTTCCCTCAAGTACAAGCCCCACCGCAGTAGCATACATAGAATTGCGATATTCTTCAACTAGTCCTCCCAGGGAAAGCGGAATTCCTACTCGTACCGGCAAGCCGAAAATATAGTGAGCCAATTCAGCAACCCCTAACAGTTGAGCGCCGCCGCCGGTTAAGACAACGCCTCCTCCTAAAGGTCTGGACAGCGCGAGTTTATCCAGCTTTTCCTTTACCATTTTGAAGATCTCTTCCATTCTGGGACGGATAATTGCCATCAGTTGGGATCGAGGAATAGGCATAGCCGGTCTCCCTCCAACGCCGGGTACAATAATATCGTCGTCCTCCCGGAACAACGCTTCCCAGCAGCAGCCGGACTCAAGTTTAATACGTTCCGCCGTTTCAAAGGAAATATTCTTAACTTTCGATATATCACTGGTAATCATACTTCCCCCTGCGGGAATGGTGATATTAGAATAAGGAGTTCCGTCAGCGTATACCAGTACATCCGTAGTCCCTCCCCCAAGATCGATCAGGGCGACTCCAATTTCTTTCTCTTCAGGGATCAGCACTGATCTGCTTGCCGCCAGAGACTGAAGAATAAGATCATTTACCATAAACCCTGCCCGATTCACACACTTTATGAGATTCTGAGCGCTGGTGACTGAACAGGTAACAATATGCACCTCCGCCTCAAGCCGAACTCCGATCATATTAAGCGGATCTTGAATACTGCGCTGATCATCGACGATATAGCTTTGAGGGATGACTTCCAACACCTGCCGATCCATGGGAATTACCACAGCTCTGGCAGCCTCCAGTACCCGAGTTACATCGTCCGGACCGATCTCGCGAATATCTTCCCGATTTTTTCCCGTAACCGCCACGACCCCTCGAGAATTGATCCCGTCAATGTGGTTTCCCCCAATGCCAGTCCAACAAGAATGAACTTCCTGCCCGCTCATCCGCTCTGCTGCCTCAATCGCCGCGGCTACTGACTGAAGCGTAGCTTCAATATTGACTACCACGCCTTTTCGCAATCCCGTGGAAGGACAGACTCCGACGCCGGTAATCTCTAAGAACCCATTTTCATTACGCTCGCCGATTACGGCGCAGACCTTGGTCGTGCCTATATCGAGGCCGACAACTAATCCTTCATTAGCCAGAGGACGCCTCCTTTATAGTATATGATGCAGTACCGGTCCTGAAATCAATTTCTTCAATTCTAGTGCCTCTTGAAATACACACATCTACCACTAACATCACATATCGAAGCATATATTCATTTAGTTCCGATCCGATCCGTATCTTCACCCGATTATGTACTGGATAGAGGGTCAGATCATACCCGTCAAAGACATTCCGGTTTACCTGAATTTCCGAAACAGCCGCCAGCAGTTCCGGCGCCGCTACCCGTATCATTTCAAGATTGGACAAGAGGGCGCTGAATATTCCGGGAAGCCGCATACCAAGAAAAGGCTGCTCATTAACGACTCCAGATATAATAGGTATAGAAAAAGGCGGAGTTATATGCTGATCCTCAGTGCCAATCATAAAAACCAATCCCTGTTTATCAAAAAAAATTGGGCATACTTTGCCGTCAACCATGCCAAAAGACATAGCTATCGCTTTACGGGCTTCAAGGGTTATCCGTACTGAATCAGGGAACCGTTTTGTCACCTTCGCGGACTCTACTTCCAAAAGGGTTTTCAGCTTCCTTTCCACAGTTTGAGGATTCACCGTTATATATGAAGATTTATCGGTAATCCCGGCGGTTTCAAGCACCATCTTCTTGTCCAACCCGGACACTCCCGCAACTTCCACCTTTGAGAGAGGCAAACAGGGGTTGACCAGCAGAATCATAACCAGTTCTCCTCCAAGAATGATCAAGGCTATGACAATGACCAGTTTCAGGGCTTTTTCTATTTTCGATGTTTTCACCGATCCCCGATGCCGTACTGTTTGTTCTTCAAATTGTTCTTCAAACACAGGGTCTTTAAAAATATTGTCAGCCATATTATGCCTCAGCATCTGAAGAATACCAAGGGTCGGAACGATGTGCAAATTTCATATCCCCAGGACCGAACGCGGCGGTTTCCCCGCGGGATCGGGAAATGTTGACAATAACTCCCACCGCAATAAGCGTAGTAAGCAGAGAAGATCCTCCAGCGGAGAAGAAAGGCAGCGGGATTCCCGTCGCTGGGATTGACCCGGAAACCACGGCAATATTAATAAGCGTCTGGGACATGATCTCTGTAACCAATCCAAATGCCAGCAATCGTCGGTAGGTATCTTCCGCCCGCAGGGCCGCCCGATATCCTCGAATCACAAAAACCCCAAAAAGCACAAAAAACAAAATAATTCCAAGAAAACCCGCTTCCTCGGCAAATGCGGAAAAGATAAAATCTGATTGAATCTCAGGTACGCTGGAAACTTTGCGGATTCCATGCCCAACGCCTTTACCCCAAAATCCGCCAGACGCGATGGTCATAATAGACGCCCGAACTTGATATCCCGCGCCGTGAGGGTCCCAGTTAGGATTCAGATAGCTGATAAGCCGTCTAAACCGATGTTCTTTGGTCAGGATCAAGAGTACCGCAAAAGGCAGAAATATGAATAAGCCGCTTAGAAAGTAACGCCGTTTTACACCGGCAAGATAAAAAATAAAAATAGCGTTCATCGCGATAAACGCGGCGGTAGAGAAATTATTTTGTAGGGAAATCAGCACAATGAATACGCCCGTAACAAACGCGGGAGGCAAAACGCCTTTAGACAGGGAATTGATCTGATCCTGTTTTTTATCAAAAATATGGGCTAAATACAGCGGCAGCACAAGCTTAACCAATTCTGAAGGCTGAAAGGTTTCAGAACCAATGCGAAACCATCGGGAAGCGCCGTTTTTCGTTACCCCCACTACTGGAAGCAGCGGAAGAATACAAAGGAGCGCCGTTCCGAGAATACACAGTCCCGGCAAAGACCATCGGCGGGCTATATCCAGATTAATTCGGGAAATAACAAAAAACAGGGTCAAGCCCATACCCAAAAAGACGGTCTGCCGAGATATTAAATACAATCCGTCATTAAAGAACCGTTCCGCATATACATAAGAGGAAGAATAGAGGGTCACAATGCCTAATCCAATGAGAAAAAAAATACTCGCCACCAGAATATGGTCAACTTGGAGTCTATGCCCTGCTTTTTCAACATTAAATCGATACATTTACCTATATTAATACTCCTCCGCCTACGGAATCATCACAAATTTTATCTATAATTATAGATGTTTTTTATTGGATCTTCAATGTAGAAAGAGCAATAATAGCGAATAAACCCCCGAGAATCCAAAAACGGATAACCACCTTGGTTTCTACCCAGCCGGATAATTCAAAATGATGATGAATCGGCGTCATCTTAAAGATCCGTTTTTTTCGTAATTTATACGATGTTACCTGAATCATCACTGAAGCGATTTCTAATACAAAGACTCCTCCAATAATGAGGCTAAGAATCTCCTTTTTAATAATCAGTGAGATAACCGCTATCACTCCTCCAAGAGGCAGACTCCCCACGTCTCCCATGAACACTTCCGCAGGATGCGCGTTAAACCACAAAAAACCAATGCAGGCTCCCACTACAGCAAGACAGAATACGGTTAATTCACCGGATCCCGTAATATAGGGTATCATCAAATAATCTGAATAATCCGCCCGACCTGTAAGATAGGTAAGAATCGCCAGCGTAATAAATACTAAAAGGAGGAGTCCTGCGGCAAGTCCATCGAGTCCGTCAGAGAAATTTACCGCATTAGACTCTCCCACAATAAGGAGTACCCCAAAAGGAACCCACAATACCCCCAAATCAATTACTGGATTCTTAAAAAAAGGAATGTACAGGGCGGTAATCCCCTCTTCGCCTGAAAAATAAAGAAAAAGCACAACTCCAAGGGCAACCGCAAACTGTCCGACCAGTTTTGCCCATGCCGACAGACCGTCTGAATTGCGGCGGCTTGTCTTGAGATAATCATCAATAAAACCGATTATCCCTAACGCAATAAACGCTTCCAATGTAAGCCATACCTTCCCGTTCCCCAAATCTTGCCACAACAGCATTGAGATAACAACGGAAAAAATAATCAATACTCCCCCCATAGTTGGGGTGCCGCCTTTTTTCAGATGCGTTTCAGGACCCTCTTCCCGGATATATTGACCTATTTTGAGTTTGCGAAGGGCTTCAATGATCAGAGGACCTAAAATATAGCAGATAAGCAGAGTTGTTAATGCAGCGTAGGCTCCTCGGAAAGAAAGATACCGAAATACATTGAAGGGCTTAAAAAATTCTTTCAACGGATAGAGAAATTCAAGGAACACCTAACACGCTCCCTCTGCTGTTTTGAGTTCCGGCAGCAGCGTATCCGTAAGCCCTTCTAAAGCGCAGCCCCGAGACCCTTTTAACAGTACCATGTCCCCAGACCGTCTACAATTTGAAAGATATGACGATAACTCCTCCATACTATCAGTATAAAAGAAAGGAACCTGCGGCGCTGTGTGCAGCGCTTCCGCCGCGGCTTGAGTTTCCTTGCCGTACAGACACACCAAGTCTGCTTTGGATGCCGCTAAACGGCGTCCAACCATCTCGTGCATCCTTGAAGATTCAGCTCCCAGTTCCAGCATAGCGCCGATGACGTATATCCGCCGTCCGGTATGTACAAAAGCGTCGCACATAGCTATTGCCCCAATCTTTGATTCAGGATTAGCGTTATAACAGTCTCGGATCAGGGTCACTGAACCTCGGAGTATTTCGCTTCTTCCAAAAATGCCCTGGACCGATTCTATGCCTTTTCTAATCGACTGCGGTCTAATTGGTATTTCTTTGGCTATAGCTGCGGCAGCCAGCATATTTTGGACATTATGGATTCCCGGAAGGCTAAAATGAGCGGAAACTCCGTCCCAGAGAATTTCAAACCCCTGGATCCCCTGATCTTGGATCGATCCTAATTCCTTACACTGAGAACCGTAAAACAGGGCTTGTCCCTTGATCCCTTCCGCAAGGAAATCCCGATACGGATCATCCGCCGGTATGAGGGCCCGTTCATTTCCTGAAAACTGAGAAAAAATTGCCTTTTTTTCCTCAGCAATCGCTTGTTTGTTACCGAAAAATCCGATATGGGCGGATCCAATATTCGTAATGAGCGCAATATGAGGTTTCAGCACCCTTGTAATCTCCTCTATTTCACCATGCCGATTCATCCCGAGTTCAAAGATTCCTACTTCATGGAAAGGACGAACCATAAAAACCGATAAAGGAAGTCCAGTCTCAGAATTTAGATTACCCTGATTCATTACTACCGCTTTTTCTTGGCTTATCATGGCTGCGGCAATCTCCTTGACAGTAGTTTTCCCTGAGGAGCCGGTAATACCGATTTTGAAGAGCTGAGGAAATTGGTTAAGATAGTACGCTGCGGCATCCTGCAAGGACTTCAGCGTATCCTCTACTACCAGCAGTATACCAGAATACTCCTGAGCAGCGGCTTTAAGTTCCTGATCAGGATCCTCCCATCGGGAACGGGCAATCATTGCCGCTACAGCGCCCCGCTCAAAGGCAGATCGTATATATCTGTGTCCATCCTGCGCCGCCCCTGCCAAGGCAACGAACAACGCTCCCGGCAGCACTGTCCTCGAGTCGATACTCACCGATGAAAACCCTCCAACGACTTTCTGAAAAGAGATGAGCCTAGCTCCTAAAGCATATGATAAATCTGTACAATCCATGATAATAGATGCATCTTTTCCCATTTAGGGTCTTCTCCTTTCATTCTCAATCCGAATTTGCAATACGTCCTCTGGACGGATCTTTGATAACCCTAATTCGTCTCGCGCTATTTTTTCAATTCGCTCTGGGGATGAAAGAACCGCAATTCCCGCAATAAGCCGTTTATTACTTTCTATCCACACTTCCTGCTCATCTTCAAGCCGCTTTACATCCCGTTCTAATGCCGCATATCGAGAAGACTGCCAAGCGGTAATACCTAAGAAAAAGGGTATAGTCAAGGCAAAGAAATATAAAAGTATGAGCCTCCTTTTCATTGCCCTTCCTTAAACTCATGCACATTTTTCTCCACAACCCGCAGCCTGGCGCTCCGGGAAGGCGGATTATTTCGGACTTCATCCATTCCCGGTACAACACCCTTCCGGCTGAGAAGGTTGACTATCCCCTGCCCCTCCTTTCTATGTATCGGCGCATCAAGGGTGTTTTTCCCCTTCTCTCGGAAAAAATTTTTAACAATCCTGTCTTCTAAGGAGTGAAAACTAATCACTCCCATGCGTCCTCCGGGTTTAAGCGCCTCAAGAGCCGCTTCCAAAAGGACTGGAAGCCCTTCAAGCTCCCTGTTTACCGCAATACGCAGCGCCTGAAAGGTCTTTGTCGCCGGATGTACCAGACCATGCCGATACGCCCCAGGAACCGACTGAACAACCAATTCCGCCAAAACTTTGGAACTGGTTATTCGGCTTCGAGAGCCGGCTTCCTTAATCCTTCGCGCAATACGACGGGAATACCGTTCTTCCCCATTAGCGTACAGTAAATCCGCAAGTTCTTTTTCAGAAACCCCGGCGATCAGTTCCGCTGCGGATAGGCCTCTGGTTTTATCGATCCGCATATCCAGAGTTTCATCCTGCATAAAACTGAAACCCCGGGATCCTTTTTTATAATGGTAAAGACTTATCCCTAAATCTATAAGTATCGTATCAGGATGTCTGCTGTCCGGGGAAAGAGCGGCAAAAAAATCCTGAGACCAGCCGGTATAAAAATCAATCCTGTTTCCAAACTCCCTAAGCCGTTCTCGCGCTGTCTTCTGGATATCTCTATCCGCATCAATCCCAAGAATCTGCAAATCTGGAAATCGGGATAAAAACGCATAACTATGCCCCCCTTCGCCTAATGTAGCGTCAACCATAAACTCCCCGCTTTGGCGAGGAGCAAGAAACTGAATTGTCTCTTCCAGTAAAACCGGAGTATGAACAATATCCATTATACATAGCGCCTTTGCATGTTCAATCAATATAAAAAAAAGGAGAGGTTTTACCCTCTCCCTTTTAGGTGTTCAAAGCCTGTACATTGTCCTACTGGACATGAGACTTTTTACCAAGCATCAGCCATGTCGTCTGGATCCCGATTATTTTCCGCAAAGAGATCAGTAACCGCCCGCAGATCATCAAGATACAGATAGTAGGTACCAGAAGTTTCTGAAGGATCACAATCAACTTTGAATCCGACAACTTTAATACCCAACTGATTGTTATAGTGGTAATCCCGCTGAACAATCCCGGATTTCCCAATAGCGGGCTGAGGGGGAATCGCTACGGTCAGTTTTTTCCAGCCTTGGAAATTTAACTTTCCAACTTCAAGTTCAAACTGGCGGCCAAAGAAATCCTGAATCAGGATTTTAAGGGTGTGGTTATAGTTCCGTCCTGCTACCCATACGGAAATGGTCTTGGTGATCCCTTCAATGGGGATAGGCCGTCTCGGATAGAGAGAAAAACTAGTATGTCCCCGGTGGAGGAAATCAACCCTAACACCCAGCACATGATCATCTAGGATGTTAAGCCCTTCTTCATCAGGAATAGTCGCTTTTCCATTTGGATTTTCTTCGCTCTCAGGCGCCGGGCTTCCTTCAAAAAGACGGGCGGTGATAAACCCATCATCCGGCGAAATGACCCCATGCCAGTAGCTGTCATGCTCAAATTTGTCAATCGAAATCTCTTTTAGATTTTGTTGAGCTGTATCAATACCAATCCGGCTTGGATCTGAGCCCTCCTGGGCAAACAACACCCCAGCAGACAATAATAAGGCTACAACGGTATATCGTTTCATTTATTCGCCTCCATTCCAAAGTTCCTGCACCTGACCAGGATTCGCTAAGATATCCCCGTCATACGGTGTTTCAAACGTATCCATCAGTATGTTGAACTGATCGAAATAGATATAGAAATTATCTACCCGTTCAGTCGGATCAGTCCAGACACGGAATTTAACAAATTCTAACGCTGCAAGTCTTGGGAGAACCGTCTTGGCTTGAGGAACACTCGAAGGTACTTGAGCCCGCAAATTTTTCCACCCTGTATGGTTGATGCTTCCCAGATTGATCACATGCATCACTCCAAGATGATCTCGGAAATACGCTTCAAGCGTATATCTGAGATTTGAACCCCATACCCACATATCCAAATACTGAATCCGTCCGGGAATGGGGATTACCGCTGGAGGAGCGTTCTCATCAGCGCCTGCTTCCACTGGATATATATCGATCCAGTTATAACCACGACGATCGAATTTACCCCAGATGCCGAGACTCTGTCTGCCTTCATTTTTTGACGCATCGTTGCCGAAGATCGCCACAGGATAAGCAGGAACATACATTAATCTGGGAAACGGCGCTTCTCCAACTTCCTCAGCTAATGCGTCTTTGGGCTTGGTAGCAAATTTACTCGCATCAAGACGCCAGTCATACTTAGAATACTTTGGATCCTGATCATCGTCATGGAAGTTATCAAAGGTCTCTAAAACCTTGGTTTCAAGAACAACCGTATGATCATCACCAAAAGCTGCTAATACTGCTATACATGCCATAAGAATAAGGCAGATAGCCCTGAAACTACTTTGTTTCATCCCATACTCCTTTTCTAAACGTTGGGAACTAAGATCAATAATAGTATACTTATTTATTGAATCTTTGTCAAACATCTTTTAAGTATAATACTTTTATTTTGGTTTGCAACGTTTTTTTATATATTAGGTATATTATGTCTCACATTTTTTAAATGCCGTAAAATCCCCTTGTCTGATATCCTCCTCCCCAGGATCGTAATTTCCGAGGAAATCGACTTCTCCGGATTCTTCCCAGGTATTATCATTTGAACTACCCTTGTAACTAACGCCCAAGGGGAATCGTCAAACACAACTTTCACCGATGTCGCAGTTAATCCGGGGTCAATCCAGGAAAAAAGAATAATCGGCGTCTCAAGATTCTGATCAAGAAATTGTGAAGCCTGACCATTCATAACCACACACGCAACATTTTGATTATCGGAATATTCTTGGCTTACACTAAGATATATAGGCGCCTCTTCAATGCCCTGTTCTCTCAGTCCCGCCTGAAACATCTCCCGCTGCTCTTCAGAGAGGGTTTCATTCTGAAAAAAAAGAATTTCCTTGCCCATGCTCCCCGCAATGCTCCCCGCGCATAGTCCCGCTCGATATAGGTCCCTTTTGACATCGGTCTCAACAAATACCGCCCCTTCTGACTTAGAGGCTTGATTCCGCTCTCCAAGGATAAAGACCGATACTTGCGGATGTTGCGCCGCGTACCGTTCGGCTCCTTCATTATACCGATATGGAAATAATATGCAATAGGGAGAACCCTTCACTTCTTCAACTGCAAAAGCCACCATCTCTGGACTGGCGTTATCTCCAATCAGCACGGGCTTAACTGGTCTGAATAATATAATAGAGGTTTCAACAGCTTTTAGTCTGCTCCGCAGGATTCCGTACAGAGCGTTAAAAGAATTATCCGTAACAATAAGAACCGGGTCCCGTAAAAGAAAAATTCCTATTCCCGCGCCGATGAGGATAATGAAGAATAAACAAATAAAAAGCTTCCTTATTATTGCAGCAGTATTAGGGTCTCCCAATTTTTTCATAGTATGAACCTTAATGAAAACATTCTTTTATGTAAAGATATCCAAACCGCCGTACCGGCGGACTCTTCACTTTTTATCCGGTCCGCCGTAAAACCTTATAGAAAAACCTTTAGGCGGGGGTAGCTGACCTTTTTTCTATTATATAGTATTATGCTATGCCCAAAGAATATGTTTCCTTATTTGAAATATTTGGACCGGTTATGATAGGTCCTTCCAGTTCTCATACTGCTGGGGTTGGACGGATAAGTTTTTTAACCAGAAAGATTTTTGGTTCGGCTCCCCATAACGCTAAGGTCTGTTTCTACGGTTCTTTAGGGTCCACATGGAAAGGTCACGCTTCCGGGGATGCCGCAGTTGCCGGACTTTTGGGGATTCCCCCGGAAGATGAACGGCTCTTTCAAGGACGTTTTATTTTGCAGGAATTACAAGCCCAGGGGAAGGGGTTTCCGATTGAAATTACCACGGTTTCTGAACTGCCCCCGTCATGGCACCCGAATACGATGGTTCTGGAACTTATCGGACCTCCTTGTGCCGAAGGTCAGTGTTCAATATCGCATAATCTGCGAATCAGAGCTTCAAGCATAGGAGGCGGTTCTATTCGTATTGATGAAATTAACGGGTATGGAGTGAATCTGTCTGGTGAATTAGACGCTCTTCTGGTACGCCACCATGACGAAATTGGAGTGATCGCTATTATTTCCCATATTCTTGCGGCGGAACGGATCAATATTGCCGCTACTTCCAGTCATCGCAAGGAAAAAGGAGAGGAAGCCCTCTTGGTAGTTGAAATTGACGGTTCTCTTCCTCAATCCGCAATCGATCTTATTCAGGAACTTCCGCCTATCTATCAAGTTATTCAATTTCCTTCTTTGAGGAGCTTATGAAATTTAAATTTCACACCTTGTCTGAACTTGAAACAATACTGCACGCTGAAGCCGTCAGCCCGGAAGACTATATGGTTAAACGGGAAGCCTTTATAGCTGGTATTTCTGAAGAGAACGTTCTTTCTGAACTGGATAGGCGCATCGCCGTTACCCGAAGCGCACTTCTTAAAGGGCTTGAAAATCCTCAATATTCCCGTTCCGGTCTTACCAAAGGCGCGGCAGTATCCTTTGCTTCATCTAACAAAGGACTTATTCAGCATACCTTATACCGAAAAGCCGTGGCTTATTCCCTGTCGATAAACGAAGTGAACGCCTGCGGAGGCAAAATCGCAGCTTTTCCTACCGCAGGTTCCAGCGGCATTGTACCCGGAACGATCTGGGCGTGGTGGGATGCCAAGGAAGAACCCATTGAGACTCCCTATGCTTCTCGCCTGCGAGGAGCTTTTCTTATCGCCAGTCTGGCAGGCGTATTGATAGCTCAGGGCGCAACCTTGGCCGGCTCCGAAGGGGGATGTCAAGCGGAATGCGGCGCGGCCGGCGCTATGGCTGCCGCCGGCTTAGGGTATTTGGAAGGGCTGTCTCTAAAAGATTGTTTTTCCGCGGCGGCCCTGTCTCTCAAGAACTCTTTGGGACTTGCCTGCGATCCGGTCGCCGGACTCGTGGAAGTTCCTTGTGTAAAACGTAACGCTTTCCTTGCGGTAAATGTTCTAGTTGCAGTAGATTTAACAATATCCGGTATTCAAAGCGTTATACCTTTTGACGAAGTTGTAGGGGCTATGAAACAGATTGGGGATGTTATGCCTGCTTGTATAAAAGAAAACGCTACAGGAGGTTTGGCGATTACTCCAACTGGTTTAGCTTTCAAAGAAACATTAGACCAGTATACTTAACTATAGCTGGAACTTAATTATTATGGAGGTTTTTTAAAACAAACTATGGGGATTCTGATATACACCGATGGGGGATGTTCAGGTAATCCGGGTCCTGGAGCTTGGGCTTATGTTATTCTTGAAGCCAAGAATACGAAGATTATTGCTGAAAAGTGGGGATCTCACATGAGCACCACTAATAACCGTATGGAACTCAGCGCGGCCATCGCCGCACTGGAAGCCTTGACCGACTTGGACGCAAGTCATGGAAATGTAACTGTGTATACAGACTCTCAATATGTCCAAAAGGGTATCAATATATGGATACATACATGGAAAAAAAACGACTGGAAAACCAGTGATAAAAAACCAGTAAAAAATATGGACCTGTGGCAACGGCTGGACGATCTTGCCGGCACGTTTTTGCTTACCTGGAAGTGGGTCAAAGGTCATGCGGGTAACGAATATAATGAACGCTGCGACCGGATGACTCAAGAAGCTATTGCTTCTTTGACAGGCTGTCTTTTTTAATCCGGCAAAACTCAGGGGCTTAGGTCTTTTTAGAGGCTTATGCCCCAAGATTTTCACGGATCCTGCCGAAAAGATAGTTGAGCGGTTAGCATTTAATTTCTTCACAGCTGAAGACGAGGAGTTTTACGGCAAAACAGTTTTTTGATTTCCTTAGTATCATAAAAAATATAGGTTTAGGTATATCAATGACGTATGTATTTAATTCATTATACTATAAAGAATTAATGATTTTTATGAGTTTAACGGAAGATATCGCATTAAAATTTGTTATGATATTGCCTAGCATAAAGATAAACTAATGGATTATACTTAGTAGTAGAAGTAGAACACTTTTATTAATGAGGGGATAAGGAGTTCTTATGAAAAATCAGATATTAGATTTTGTACTATTAAAATTGATGATTTTTTTATTGCTTGTATCCTGCGGCGGCGCTCCCAAACCACCTGAGACGCCTCCGCCTTCTGAAGGAGTTAAGGCTCCGTCTGTAACTGAGTCTGGGTCAGCAAACGAGTCTATATCGACTCCTACTCAACAAGCTCCCGGAAAGGATGCATTAGATGCCTTAAACGCCGCTATGACTAGGGCTGAGAATGCCAGAAAAGCAGTTGTAGACGTCCAGGGACAAGTGTATTTTCCAGAGGACTGGAAAGCTGCGGAGTCTAAGCATGAAGCTGGTAAGAATGTAAATAAAGATACTGCTGACGGAGTGAATGAAGCTATTGCTTTGTATACCGCCGCAGCGGAAGCCTATGAAGCTATTGCCGAGAAAAGCGGGGTCCGTCTCGCTCAGGAGCAGGAAGACGCATTGGCTGCTTTGCAGGCGGCTATGGCGCGAGCTGAACAGTCCCAAAAACAGGCTCAAGATGTGAAGGGACCAACTTATTTCCCTAAAGATTGGCAAACCGCTGAAACTAACCATCAAAACGGAAAAGACGCAAAAAAAGATACTGCTGACGAGATTAAAGCCGCTACCGCTTTATATACCGCCGCGGCGGATAGGTATGATGATATTACTCGTAAAAGCCGTCCGCTTGTCGCTAAAGAAAAAGACGATGCTTTGAAGGCTCTGAACGCGGCTATGGCGAGAGCGGAAAATTCCCGAAAACAAGCGATGGATGTTGAAGGACAGACTTATTTCCCCAATGACTGGAAGAGTGCGGAGTCTAAGAATCAGGCTGGAAAGAACGCCAAAAAGGAGAGCACCGACGAGATTAAGGCGGCGGCAGCGCTATATATCAGCGCGGCTGAAGGGTATGACGATATTACTCGTAAAAGCCGTCCGCTCTTTGCCAAGGATAAAGACGACGCTCAGAAAGCCTTGGACGCGGCTATGGCGAGAGCCGAACAATCTCGAAAAGAAGCTCAAGGCGTGGAGGGAGAAACCTATTTTCCGAAAGAGTGGCAAACCGCTGAATCTAAGCATCAAAATGGGAAAGCTGCAAAAAAGACAACGACTGCTGAAATAAAAGCGGCTACGGTACTGTACAATGGAGCGGCTGACGGATATGATGATATTGTTCGCAAGAATAACACTCGGCTTACCAAGGAAGAGGAAGATGCCCGAAAAGCCTTGAATGCAGCGATAGCCCGAATGGAAAATTCCCGTAAACAGGCTTTGGATAATCAAGGTCCTGCGTATTTTCCGAAGGACTGGCAAAACGCGGAGTCTCAAAATCAGGCTGGGCAAAATGCAAAGAAAGATACTACTGAAGAAATCAAAGCGGCTGTTGCGTTGTATGTTGCCGCAGCAGACAGTTATGATGATATTGCTGGTAAGAGCCGACCTCTTTTCGCCAAGGATAGAGATGATGCTCAGAAAGCCTTGAACGCGGCTATGGCGAGAGCCGAACAGTCCCGAAAAGAGACTCTTAACGTAGAGGGACAAAACCATTTCCCCAAGGATTGGCAAACCGCAGAGTCTCAGAATAAAGCCGGAAAGGATGCGAAAAAGACAACCATAGATGAGATTAAGTCAGCTGCGGCCTTATATACCTCGGCGGCGGACACCTATGATGCTATAACAAACAAGACTCGGATCCAGCTCGCTAAAGAAAAAGACGACGCTCAGAAAGCCTTGAACGCGGCTATGGCGAGAGCCGAACAGTCCCGAAAAAACGCAATAGACGTGAATGGTCAGACCTATTTCCCCAATGACTGGCAAACCGCAGAGTCTCAGCATCAGACTGGGCAGGATGCAAAGAAAGATACTACTGAAGAAATCAGGGCGGCTGCGGCGCTATACACCCAAGCGGCGGATACTTACGATGATATTACTGGCAAGACCCGTCCGCTCTTTGCTAAGGATAAGGACGACGCTCAGAAAGCCTTGAACGCGGCTATGGCGCGAGCCGAACAGTCCCGAAAAAACGCAATGGATGTGAATGGTCAGACCTATTTCCCCAATGACTGGCAAACAGCGGAGTCTCAGAACAAAGCTGGAAAAGATGCGAAAAAGACAACTATAGATGAGATTAAGTCAGCCACGACCTTATATACCTCGGCGGCGGATACTTACGATGATATTACCGGCAAGAGCCGCCCCCTCTTAGCTAAAGATAGAGACGACGCTCAGAAAGCCTTGAACGCGGCTATGGCGAGAGCCGAACAGTCCCGAAAAAACGCAATGGATGTGAATGGTCAGACTTATTTCCCTAATGACTGGAAAAATGCGGAGTCTAAAAATCAGGCTGGACAGAATGCAAAGAAAAATACGGCTGATGAAATAAAAGCGGCTGCGGCGCTATACACCCAAGCGGCGGATAGTTATGACGACATTGCCGGTAAGAGCCGTCCGCTCTTTGCTAAGGATAAGGACGACGCTCAGAAAGCCTTGAACGCGGCTATGGCGAGAGCCGAACAGTCCCGGAAGCAGGCGCAAGACGCTCAGGCTCCCGCGTATTTCCCCAAGGACTGGCAAACCGCAGAATCCAAACATCAAGACGGGAAAACCGCCAAGAAGACAACCACCGAAGAGATCAAGGCGGCTACGACAGTATACATCCAAGCAGCGGACGCCTACGATGATGTTGCCGGCAGAAGCAGAACTATGCTTGCTCAGGAACAGGGAGACGCCCTCAAAGCCTTGCAGGACGCTATGGCCCGGGCGGAACAGTCCCGGAAGCAGGCGCAAGATGCTCAGGCTCCCGCGTATTTCCCCAAGGATTGGCAAAATGCGGAGTCTAAAAATCAGGCTGGACAGAATGCAAAGAAAACTACGGCTGATGAAATGAAAGCGGCTGCGGCGTTATACATCCAAGCGGCGGACGCCTACGATGATGTTGCCGGCAGGAGCAGAACTATGCTCGCTCAGGAACAGGGAGACGCCCTCAAAGCCTTGCAGGACGCTATGGCCCGGGCGGAACAGTCCCGAAAACAAGCCCTCGGTTTTCAGGGTCCTGAGTATTTTCCCAAGGACTGGCAAACCGCAGAGACTCAGCGACAGTCCGGCAATGAGGTAAAAGGGAATACTCCAGAAGACATTAAAGCGGCGGCGGCTTTCTATACCGCCGCGGCGGATATGTATGATGATATAACCCGTAAGAGCCGTCCCCAGTATATTCAAGCCTGGGAAGATGCGCTGAGAAGGGAACGGACTATTGCAGTGGATGCGGGAATCGGCGCTATAGCGCCGGATCATCTCGGCAGCGCCGACAGGCTCGCGGCTGAAACCCGTCGAAACTTGGGGTCAGACGCATATATTCCTGAGGAACAAGCCCTTTCCTTGCCGCTTGATATGTATCGGTCTCTTAAACCAAGAGCCGAGGGATACAAAGTACGGCAGGAAATTATAGAACGGGGTTTTTCAACGGCTGATCCAGAGACCTTTGCGGCGGGAGATAAAAACACGCTTACAGCAATACAGGATTATGAATCCGGGAATCCAAAAACCGCCCGAAATAAGGCGGATGAAGCCCTTGAACAGTATCATGAAGTCCTTATGAACGGCTGGCTGTCCTTTGCTCAAGCGAAAAGGCTTGAAGCAAGTAAAGAACGTCAAGCTGCAGTAGATGTTAAGGCTCATATAGCGGTTCGAGACGACTTTAATCATGCCGATAGGATCTACCAGCAGGCGCTGACCGACTTTGACGCAAAAGCCTATGAAGCCGCTGCGGATTTGTACAGTCAATCTTCCGTGCGATTTATCGCCGCCGCTCAATCAGCGGAAGAAAAGCGCCGACAGGCAGAAGAAACCATTGCTGCGGCTAAACAAAAAACAGCCGAAAGTACAGCCCGTGCAACAAACCTAGGGCTTATGATGGAGGGGGAAGATGAGTCGAGGTAAGTATACAGTATCAATACTGATAGTGATTTTCAGCTTGAGAATTATACCGCTCTTTGCTGTGGAGGGGGATTTTCAGCCTTCCGCTTTTGTTAATGCTTTGCTTAATAATCAGTATTTGCTTGAAAGCGTCAGGCTTACGAAACTGGCTGAAGAGTGTTACGCTCAAGGAGAGTACGATCAGGCAATCAAATATGCGGAAGAGGCTATGAAGTATGCTGACTGGTCGGATATCTATGTAACCTTACAGATGAAGATCAAAAGCGCTAACGACGCGATTGCCGCAGCTCAGACTCGTCTTGACTGGGCTGCCGAAGTAGGTGCGCCTAAGCGGTATGCTGTGGAGTATGAAAATGCTCAGGTCATCTTTGAGGATGCGCTGATTGCTCGTTCTGATGAAGAATGGGACCCAGCCCGGGAAAACGCGCTTAAGGTTCTTGAGATATTAGCGATAGTAGAGGAGATTCCAACGCTTCCAGCCCAATACTTGGTCAAGACCTGGAATCCCATGAAAGATTGTTTATGGAATATTGCGGGTAAACCTCAGATTTACGGGGATCCTTCAAAATGGCGATTTATCTATGATGCGAACAAGGAGAAATTGTCCAAACCTGATAATCCTAATCTTATCCATCCAGGTATGATTTTGGAAATCCCCAGTATCAATGGTGAAATCCGGGCTGGTTTATGGGAGGAAGACGACTCTGTTTTATAGCGGGATTAGGATATACAAGGATTTCAGGAGATTCCAGCGTTTCCGATAAGCCTTGTATATTTTTCAACTATTAAAAAAAATAAAAATTAAAAAAAATGGAAGATATAAAAAATTATCGTATTCTGATCATTGATGATGAAAAAATCAATCTTATGATTTTGAATACTATACTGGCTCCTGATTATACGATCTTTATTACTAAGTCTGGGCGGGAAGGATTATATTTGGCTATGACCAATAAACCAGACCTTATCCTGCTGGATATTATTATGCCTGAAATGGACGGTTTTCAGGTTCTTAAAGCCTTAAAAACCTCGGAAAATACTCGGCATATTCCGGTAATCGTTATTACCAGTCTTGATAATGAAAAAGACGAAGAAAAGGGACTTATTCTTGGGGCAGTTGATTACATTAGGAAACCATTAAAAAATATCATTGTAAAAGCCAGAGTGAAGACCCATATCCAGATTATTCAGCAAATCCGTATTAGTGAACGACTGAGTATGCTTGACGGTCTTACAAATATTCCAAATCGGCGTTGTTTCAATGAACGTATTAGTATGGAGTGGGGGCGTTCTCTGCGGGATAAGAAGCCTCTTTCATTTATCATGCTGGATATTGATAACTTCAAGGGTTATAACGACACGTATGGACATCCTCAAGGGGATGCGTTACTACGGACTGTTGCACAGATATTCGCTGCTATAGCTTTGCGATCTACGGACTTTGCCGCCCGTCTTGGAGGCGAAGAGTTCGGCGTCCTTCTGCCGGATACGGACCTGAACGCGGCGGTACAGATCGCTGAAAATATCCGTATCGCTGTGGAAACTACGCCTATTCCCACGGTCGAGGGAAAAATCACGGCCGCCACTGTCAGCGCCGGGGTTATATCAACAATTCCCTCTCAGTCGATAAGCATAGAAGAGTTTATTACGATTGGGGATAAAAATTTGTACATCGCTAAAAAAAGGGGGAAAAATCAAGTCCGCTTCATTGCGCTTTAATCACTGATACATGATAATATATGGGCGCGGATTGAGTTCATAAACTTGCTTGGGAGTGAGCAGGGGATTATCATACCCCGCGCCGGGTATGCCGAAATTATAGAAGAGCTTAAACCCTTTAATCGGCATATTAGTAGCCTGGGCATTGACCGCATAGGAATCCCGTTTAAGGTGAGGCGCACCGAATCCGTCGGCGCAGTGTACCAGCCGTACCCGCGTAAAATTCGCCCTAACCCGTTCCCGATTTCTGATCATGTGGATATTAAATTGATGAATAACGAGCAGTCGTTCTCCCGGAATCTTATTTGCAATTATGTAATCTTCCATAGCTTTTTGGGCTTGGTTGATCTCATCTGCTGTTACGGATCCGATTTCTTTCATAGGTTTTGTGGTGCGCCATTCAGGGTCTAAGGCAAGATGGACATTAGGATATTTTAAATAAGGAAACATTCTTTTAATAGCGTCTAAGGGATGATACTTTCCTATCTGATGGTCAATAAATACCAACATATTGTGTTTTAAGGCATAATCTATATATCTGAGCAACAAGGCTTCATTAATAATGCCGATTTCCCCTGCGGGCCAGACCGTTCCGTATATAATATAGAAAGCCTTTCGTATTCCTCTGCCTCCGCTTACCGCCCGATACTCTGCCGCCAATTTGGTCAACTGAGCATCAAGCTCTTCCATAGAATACCTGCCTAAAATACCCATGTTCCGAGAATTTGGATGCCCATAATAGGCAAGAATATCATCATTAAGAAGAATAGACTGCGCTACAAGCTGGCTTTCCTCTTCAGGATAAACCCAATTGGGTTTAGACGCGTCTTGATTTATAACGGATTTTACCGTATCCATAAAATAAATAGAAGGAAAAAGCGGCGCACCTCCAAGACTTACCGGTTCAGCCCCAACCGGCGGCAATGATAAAACCGGAACTTCCTGTGCATTAATCAAAAAAGGAAACCCAAAACATAGAAGGTAAAACATCACAAGCCGCAATTTTTTCAAAAAATCTCTAGCCCGTATCATCTTTAAATTATCGGTAAAAATAAAAAAAACTTTAGAAGAAAAAACAGCTTTTTTCTCTTTTTCCCGGCTCTCTTGGGGATAGCCTGAGCCGTCACATTTTTCTGCCGCTTTCATTGCTTGTTTCCCCAGAATTTTCCGGTTTTTTATGGCGGCGGAACCGTCTGCCCTGCTGTTCCGGAGATTTCTGACTATCCACGTCGAACAACAGGCTGAACGCATCCACCGCATTTTCTACAAAGGCGACCTCAATAGCCGACGTAATATCCACTTCCAGTTCAGCCCAATCGTCTTTATTATCCAACGGAATGAGAACCTGTTTCATGCCGTTTCGTATAGCCGCAAGAACCTTTTCCTTGAGCCCCCCAATGGGAAGAATCCTGCCGGTAAGCGTGAGTTCTCCGGTTATGGCAATCCCCGGCTTCGGCGGCTTTTGACAGAGACTAGAGAGAAGAGATGCCGCTAAAGCGACCCCTGCGGAAGGTCCATCCTTGGGAATAGCCCCTTCAGGAATATGAATATGAAAATCAGTCTTTCCAACGTCCTGTACCAGAAAATTGTACTGTTCCTGTATGCTTCTCAGATAAGACACCCCAATCTGAGCGCTTTCCTTCATAACGTCCCCCAGATTGCCTGTGAGGGTAACTTCTCCGGAGCCGTCGAATCTGACGGTTTCTATAGGCAGCACAGTTCCGCCGGTCGATGTCCAGGCAAGCCCGTAAGAAATACCGATTTGGGCTTCCTTGAATACCACATCCTCCTTATATTTCCGCCGCCCCATCAGCTTTTCCACATCTTCCCGATCAACCAGCTTCTGGAACGATCCAATCGGTTTTTCCGGGTCTTTGCCGTATTCCTGATTCACCGCTTCTTGTGCAATCCGCCGAATACATCGGGCGATTTCCCGTTCCAAGCTCCGTACGCCGGATTCCATAGTCCAGTATTGAATAATGTCCTGAACCGCTTCGTCTTTAAACGTAATGTCCGCTTGTCCTAAGCCGTTTTCTGACAGCTCTTTAGGTATGAGAAAATGCTGGGCGATAGCCAGCTTTTCGTTATCCCCGTATCCGGGAATTTCGATGATTTCCATTCGATCCAGCAAGGGATACGGGATAGTATGGAGTGAATTGGCAGTTGCGATAAACAGTACCTGAGAAAGATCATAGGGAACTTCCATGTAGTGATCCATGAAGTTGCTGTTCTGTTCAGGATCAAGCACTTCAAGAAGCGCCGCCGCCGGATCTCCCCGAACATCATTGACGGCGATTTTATCAATTTCGTCCAGCAGAAAAACTGGATTAATCGTTCCGGCTCGACTCATATACTGGATGATCTTTCCTGGGAGAGCGCCGACGTAGGTTTTCCTATGCCCTCGGATTTCCGCCTCGTCCCGAACTCCCCCCAGGGAAAACCGCACAAACCGCCGTCCCAACGCTCTGGCTACGGATTTGCCGAGACTCGTTTTGCCTGTTCCCGGAGAGCCTACAAAACAGAGAATAGAACCCTTGATGCCGGCTTGCTCATTTTCCAAAGATAACAGTTTACGGACCGCGATAAATTCAAGGATCCGTTCTTTTGCCTTCCGCATATTGAAGTGATCTTCGTTTAATATCCGCTCCGCTTCAGCGAGATCTCCTGAATCAGCGGTGAATTCATTCCATGGAAGGTCTAATATCCATTCTAAATACACCCTGAGAATTCCCGCTTCCGGGGTAAAGGGGTGGAGCTTCTGTAACCGAACCAGTTCTTTTCGCGCTTTAAAAAGCGCTTCTCCTCGGGGTTTTTTCGCTTCAATTTTTTGTTCCAGTTCCGTGAAATCTTCAGTCCGCTCGTCTTTGCCGAGTTCCCGATTGATTTCCTTGAGCTGCTCATTGAGAATATATTCGCGGTTGCTTTTTTCTATGCGGTTTTTTACTTTGCCTCGGATATTTTGCTGAACGCTGAAGACCTCGTTTTCAAGCTCTAATATTTCAAGTATTAATTGCAGCCGCGCTACTGGATCGTCACTAGTGAGGATTTCGATTTTCTGTTCCGGTTTAATCTGCAAGGCGTGAGCGCTTAAATTCGCGAGAGTTTCTAAACTTTCGGTTTTTTCTATTAAAACCAGTAATTCGGTACTGACTTTTTTGGTACAGTCCGCATATTGGGCTAACGCGCTTTGAACCGCCCGCATGAGGGCTATTGCTTCAGAATTGAGGGGAGTATTGGAAACCGGCTTAATCGGATCGATTCGGACCATAGAAACTTCCTCTGCCTTAGCCGACGAAGCGATAAGTCCCCGGTATTCGCCGTGCAGCACCACCCGAAACGTATTATCCGGCATCTTTAAGTGCTGGGTGATCCGAACTACACTGCCCGCTTCATAGGTTTCATCAACGCTTTTGAACTTCAAACAAGCGGCGAATAAACGTTTATCTCGTTTCAAGGCTTCGTCAATCGCCCGCATCCCCTCTTTGTAGGTAACAAACACGGATAACGTTATATTGGGAAACAGCACTAATTCCCGTAACGGCAGCAGAGGCAATTCCTCAATCGGGGGTTTTCCTTTAAGCGACGAAAGGAATTTCATGCGCTTATTTGAAGCGGTTCTATTTCAGGAGGTTCCGCACGTTCCACCACTTCCTGAGTAATGACGACCCGTTTGCTTCCTTCCATAGAGGGAATCTCAAACATGATATCCGTCATTAGTTTTTCTACAATCGCCCGCAAGCCTCGGGCCCCGGTTTTCTGTTTAATCGCGGTATCCGCAATCGCGTTAATGGCTCCTTCGGTAAATTCAAGTTTAACGTCGTCAATAGCCATAGACGCTTGATACTGTTTAACAATGGCGTTCCTCGGTTCAGTAATAATCCGCCGAAGATCCTCTTGTTTCAGTTCTTCAAGACTTACCGTAATAGGAAGACGTCCGATAAATTCAGGAATCATCCCGAAATGAATGAGATCGTCTGGGTGGAGCGCATCGTAAAGGACTTTGAGATTGGCGCTGGTTTTTTCTTTTACATCAGAGCCGAAACCCATCGGGTGCTGAACGACTCGGCGTTCAATGAATTTATCAAGCCCTACAAAAGCGCCGCCGCAGATAAAAAGAATATCCGTCGTATCAATTTTGAGTACCTCTTGATTGGGATGCTTGCGCCCCCCTTGAGGAGGAACCGACGCAACAGTACCTTCGATGATCTTGAGCAGAGCCTGCTGAACCCCTTCGCCGGACACGTCCCGCGTAATAGAAACATTCTCGCCTTTCCGGGCGATCTTGTCGATTTCATCAATGTACACAATGCCCCGTTCAGCGGCGGAAATATTTCCATTAGCGCTCTGGATAAGTTTAAGGAGGATATTCTCTACGTCTTCTCCCACATAACCGGCTTCGGTTAAGGTTGTCGCGTCAACAATGGCGAAAGGCACCCTGAGCTTCTTTGCCAAGGTTTTCGCCAGCAGAGTTTTTCCTGTTCCTGTGGGACCGATGAGGAGTACGTTGGATTTTTCGATTTCCACCGCTTCCGAGTCATTCATGGGATTTGTAACCCGCTTATAATGATTATACACCGCTACCGAAAGCGCTCTTTTTGCGTTTTCTTGACCTATGATAAACATATCAAGATAGGACTTAATATCTTTAGGGGTTGGAATCGTGTTATTAAACTGACCTAAAGGATCGTGATCCTCTTCGGCTAGAATCTTGCGGCATACGTCCACACATTCGTCGCAAATAAATACATCATTTGGTCCCGCAATGAGCCGCCGAGCCATCTCAGCGCTTTTCCCGCAAAACGAACAGGACCGCTCAAATCCGCTGCCGTTACGAAGCCTTGCCATATTTCTCCCTTGTCAACACCGAATCCGCCACACCGTAAGCGACCGCGTCAGCAGCAGACATATAAAAATCTCGTTCCATATCGGCGGCTACCTGATCAGGGGTTTTGCCGGTATGTTTCGCAAAGTAATCAATAAGCTGTTTTTTGAGCCTAATAATTTCTTTTGCCTGGATCCCAATATCCCGGGCTTGTCCCTGAGCGCCTCCCCAAGGCTGATGCATTAAGACCCGAGAGGAAGGCAGAACCATGCGCTTTCCCTGAGCGCCGGCGGTGAGGATCAAGGCTCCCATGCTGGCGGCTTGTCCAAGACAGATAGTCTGGACATCGCACTTCACATACTGGATGGTATCGTAAATCGCCAGCCCGGCGGTAACGGAACCTCCTGGAGAATTGATATACAAGTTTATGTCTTTATCAGTATCCTGACCGTCTAAAAAGAGCAGTTGGGCTACCACCAGATCCGCGGTAAGATCGTTAATTTCCCCGTCTAAAAAAACTATCCTGTCTTTTAAGAGTCGAGAATAAATATCATAAGACCGCTCCCCCATTCCGGTCTGTTCCACCACAATGGGAACAAGACTGTTCATTTTTTCATCCATGAAATATCTTATCCATTATTTCCGATAAATTCTAGGTAACGTTGTTTGTCACCCAGTTTGACGGTATTTTCCGCCAATAGCTGTTTATACGCTTTTTGTTCTTTGATTTCGTCTTCAAGATATTCCCGCATCCCCTCTCGTTCATAGTAGGATCGAATCTCCTCAACAGGAGTGCCGCTGTTTTGGGCGTACTTCTCAATATGTTCCGCCGCTTCTTCTTCAGACACGGTAAGATTAAGTTCGCCCATAACAGCTTCAAGCACGAGTCTGCTGTGAATTGACGTAATCGTTTCGTTCCGCCAGGACCCGGTGGCTTTGGCTAAATCCCCGTCAGGCTCTTTCAGACTTTCCTTTAAATGGTCTAGGCTTACCCGCAGACGCTGGGCAAGATTTCGCAGGCGGGACTCAAACTGGAACTCAATCATTGATTCCGGCAAGTCTACCGGGGAGCGTTCCATGATAATTTCAATGATCTTGTTGATTTTGAGGGTCTGAAGCCGTTCCTCAAGGTCTTTGGTAAGGCGCTGTCGAATACTGGTTTTCAGATCTTCTAGGGTGTGATATTTGTCGTCAACATCCTGAGCGAAATCATCGTTAAGTTCAGGAAGTCTTTTTTCCTTGATCCCTGTAAGCGTTACCCGAATTTTCTTGGTCTGCCCCGCTAATTCTCGAATTTCAAAATCTTGAGGGTAGGATTTTTCGATATCTTTAGACTCGGTTTTCTTCATGCCCCGGATATCCTCGTCAAGTTTGAACAGATTATACCCTGAACCCAAAGTAAAGACAAAATCTTGGCGTTCAGTCTCAGGGATTACCGCTCCTGAGTCAGTTAGTTCAGCGTAATTGATGGCAACAACATCGCCGTCCTCTGCCGCCGCATCGTCGTCCTTGTCCGACACCAGGGCGTTCCGTTCCTGAATAACCCCTAACTCTCGGCTTATTTCTTCGTCGCCGATACTGACGTCTGGAACCGTAACCTCAATGCCCTTCCATTGTCCCAGTTTAAGAATCGGCATTACGTCATAGACCATAGTAAAAATTATATCTGCCTCTGCGCTGAACACCGGTTTCCGGTCAATCCGGGGCGGACAATATGGAAGAGGAAGATTTTCCCGAGGGAACTCATTGTCTTCAAAAACAGTATGCGTCGCCTCTTCGATAATACGGCTCAAGGCTTCTTCCCGCAGGGATTCTCCTAATTTCCGTTCCAGCAGTTCTTTGGGGACCCTGCCCTTACGGAACCCGGGAAGCTGAATACTCTTGACATACTCCCCCAGCATTTTGTCATACACGGCACAAACTTCATCCTTCGGCACTGTGAGCGTCAATGTTACTGCGGAATGTTCAAGCCGAGTTAATTCTTTAGATACGGTCACCATTATCCTCTTTGTATAAGGTTATAGACATATATATGTTAGGAATACCGCCGCGCCGAATATCCGGCAGACTGTTTTTCCCATTATTTTAACGCATATAATATGGAAGATACCAGTTTATTTATATTTCGTCAATAGGAAAACAGTATGACTCATGTTTTTTTAAAAATACACCCCAATCCGCAGGACCTCTTCCAGTCCGACTGCTTTCAGAGAAAGTTTGAAACCTTACTAAAGCAGGAAATTATTGCCAAAACGCTAAGATTTTGGGATAAAATTCTAGGGTTTTAGATATATTGCCGGGGATTCTAGGAAAACTTTTGGCAGGGAAGCCGAATCCTAAACACCGAGCCTTCACCGGCGTGGCTTTCTGCCTCAACGCTTCCTCGGTGGACTAACGCGATATGCCGCACTATCGCAAGTCCTAAGCCCGACCCCCCTTGGGAACGGCTTCGGGCTGGATCGACTCGATAAAACCGCTCAAAAATCCGCTCCAAATGATTCGGAGGAATCCCTATGCCCTTATCTCGAACCTCGATAACCAGTTCTCCATCCTGTATGTCTGCAAACACCCCTATTTTTGACTGTTCATACGAATATTTGATCCCATTATCCAGCAGATTGATAAGACCTTGGACAATAAAAGGACCGTACAGAACCGCTTTGAGCCGCTCTGGACAGGCAAGAGAAAAGGTTATCTGTTTTTGCCGAGCCGACGGTTCTACCGCGTCAAGGGCTTCCTGAAGCAGGGGATACACCGAGGTTTCCTTCATGGCTTGCGAAAAATCATCTCCTTCCTCAAGACTCACCAAAGTAAGCAGGTCTGACGTCAACTGTTCCATACGCTGGGCGTTTTTCAAGATTATCCCCAAGCCCCGGCGGATTTGGGGATAATCTTCCAAAGACGAATCCAGCAGGGTTTCCGCATAGCCTCGAACTAACTGAATCGGGGTACGCAATTCATGGGAAACATTGGCGGCAAAATCTTTGCGTACCTGTTCAAGGTTATGCAGACGGGTATATTCAGTCAGCGCCAGCGCCAAGCCTTCCCTGATTGAGTGAGGTTCACCGCCGCTGATCAAAGGCGCCGCCCGAACCCGCAGATACCGGGGGGTCTCGCCGGTGTAGAGCTGCAACTCCTGTTCTATCATTCGGTTTTCCCTCAAGGCTTGCCGGGCCAAGGCTTCAACTTCAGTTGACCTAAGCCCTTCAAGCAGGGAAAGGTCTTCTCTAGGAGGGTCAACCTCGAAGAGTTCCTGGGCTTTACGATTTACAGCCCAGATTCTCAAGTTTTTATCCACGATTACCACCCCTTCAGAGAGGGTATTCAAAACCGTCTCAAACCATCGGGATTCGGCAAAGGACGGTTCCGCCGCTGTCTGCTTTTGGGAGATTTCCGAGGGTCCGGAGTTTTTCTGAAACGGGACGTAAAAAGGAAATTTCATACAATGTCCCAACCATAGCTCATTTTTTGAATATACGCAAGTCAGGGTTTACGCCCCAGGTCCTATCGGTTATACTCAAAACCATGAAGTATTACGCCACGTTTGTTTCGGGGATGCAGGAGTTAGTTTCTCAAATCGTGTATTCCCGATTGGCTGACGCGCATATAACCGCGCTCCTTGACGGAGCGGTTATATTTGAGACCTCCTGTCCTTACAGTAATCTGAATTTTTTCTGTTTCAACAACATATTTTCTGTTATTGATTATATTAAAACCGCGCCGGACCAAAAATCAATAGAACTGCACATTAAAAAAATAGTAAGTCTTGCCAAAGGTTTGGAGTTTGATCCTAATATAAACCGTATTACTTCTTTTCGGGTTATTACTTCCTATGAAAATCAGCTTGTTCATATACAGGAAGACCTGAAAAAGGCTGTTGAAAAAGTCATCGCCAAAAGGATGCATTTAAACGTAAACCGCAGTAATCCTGATACGGAGTATTGGTTTTTAGTCCGCAGTGAAGGATTTTCTATTTTTATGAAACGCCTGACCCGCCGGAGTCGGGAAAAAGTCCCGCGCAAAGGTGAATTAGCCCCTGAACTGGCGTATATGATGTGCCGGCTTTCAGAGCCTGATAAAAACGACGTGGTTATGGACCCTTTTTGCGGCTACGGCGCGATTCCCTATCAGCGGCTCAAACGCTTTCCCTTACGGCGATTCTATATGTTTGACCGGGACAACAAGGTTCTGGCAATAGCGAAACAAACCGTTCATGCCAAAGGATCGCGTCTATGCTTAGTACAGCGGATTGATGCATACGATCTGCCGTCGCTCCTGCCTGATCAGAGTATTGATAAAATAATAACGGATCCTCCTTGGGGACTGTATGAACCCCTGCCCTGCGAGGCTGAACAATTTTATCGAGATATTCTGGGGATTTTCACCAGACTTCTCAAGCCAAAGGGACTCATAATTCTTCTGACCGCCAGAGAAGAAGAATTATGTAACGCTCTGACAGATATTCCGCTGTTACAAGTAACAAAAAGAATAGCTATTCTGGTTTCCGGAAAAAAAGCCGGTATTTTTTGTATCCTCAAAACAGATTCTTACTCTGGTTTTTCCTTGAATCGGTAGCCCACGCCCCGGACGGTTTCAATCAGATTCCCTGAAAAACCCAGTTTTTTACGCAGTGAGAGAATCTGTACGTCAACGGAACGGTCTGTTACAGGATAATCAGCGCCGTGCATTGCGGTGATAAGCTGATTTCTGGAGAAAACCCGCTGAGGATAGGCTAAAAAATGCCCCAGCAGCGCAAATTCCGTAGCCGAAAGATCAAGCCTGCGGTCCGCGTCAAACGCTTCGTGCCGGGAACGATCAAGGATGAGGGTTCCCCGGCGGATCACTGGGTCTTGAGGGTTTTCTTGGGCTTCTTCACGCCGCCGCAGGGCAGTCCGTATCCGGGCGGTGAGAACTCTTGGGCTGTAGGGTTTGACCACATAATCATCGGCGCCCAGTTCAAGACCGGTAACAATATCTGATTCTTCTCCTTTTGCAGTGGTAAGAATCACCGGAATTCCCCGGAGTTTTGGGTCCGCGCGAATCTTCTTGAGGGTTTTAAATCCATCTATTCCGGGCAGCATAATATCCAGCAGGATGCAGTCAACCTCAGTGTTTTTCAGGGACCTCAGTCCTTCTTCCCCGGTTTTCACGGGTATCAGTTTCCACCCTTCCGAGGCGAACCCCAAAGCGAGCAGTTCCTGAATATCCTCGTCATCTTCAATGATCAAAATAACCGCTTTATCCACCAAGCAGCCTCACTTGTTCAGTTCTTCATGCGTTCCATTTACCATATAAATCACGGCTTCGCAGATATTGGTCCCGTGATCCCCAAGGCGCTCCAGAAATCCAGAGGTGTTGAGGAGGCGCACCGCTTTTTTGACAAGTTCCGGGCGTTTCTTCATTAATTTCAGCACTTCCTCAGTCAGCAGTTTGTGTTCTGCGTCAATATCGTCGTCTAAAGCCGCGGCTTTTCTGGCGGCTTCAGCGTCTTGGTTTAAGTATGCGGAAACCCCGGAACGAATCATTTCTTTGCCGGTTTGAGCCATGCGTGTAAGATGCTCAGTTGAACGAAACAGCGGAGACCCTGAAAGTTTCGCCGCCGCTTTCGCAAGATGCACCGCGTGATCCCCGATGCGCTCAAGATTGCTGGTGAGTTTGAAAATAGTCACCAGTTCCCGCAAATCCCTTGCCACAGGCTGCTGAGTCGCTATCAGTATAGCCGCTTCGTCTTCGATCTTGATCTGCATCGCGTTGATTACCGCATCTCCGGCTTTTACCGTCTTTGCCAGTTCTTTATCATTATGCTGTAACGCAATCAAGGCTTTTCCTAAATCTTCCTCAACCATCGTAGCCATCGTCAGGATATCGTGGCGGAGCTTGTTCAGAGCTTCCAAAAATACAATCCGTGTCTGCATAGATTCCTTACTGTGTATAAAATACATGGTTTTATTGTTAGGATATTATGAAGGTATGATGAAAAAACCATTAAAAAATCCGGTTTCCTCAGCAGTATCAACGCATAACCGGTAATGCAAGCCTCGATGCAGGGCGGGTTTTTCACGCTTTGCTCCAAAGGTCCCCTTCAGGACTGGGACAGCCGGCGTTTTTAAGCCGCGCCCGAAACACTACCAAGCATCCGCAGTGAGCGCATAAAATCTGTTCCCGCAGCGCGCTGCATTCGCCGCACCGGTCAAGCCGTTCTGCATAAACCGATGCTTCCGCCCGCAGTTTCGGGGAAATAGGTATCTCCGCCCCAAGGGATGCGGCTTGTTCCGGAGTCAAAAGAGGCGGAACCGTACCGCACCGAGGACAGGGTTTCATGAAAATTCCAAAACCGCTACGGATTTCGCCGGCAGCGTAACGATTGCCCCGCCGCGGTCAATCTGTACCGTCTTGAAATCAGCGGGTTTTACCGCCTCGGGGCAATCAAAATCATTGTGATCCCCTATGGATTCAGCGGTCAGAACCTGCCCTGAAATAACCGATGAAGCGCTGAGAGAAATCCCTCGAAGCTCAACCTTAACTTGCTGTTCCTGCCGAGGATCCGCATTGGTTAGAGAAAGATGCAGCCGGTTGTCTCGGTCTATTGAGGCACTGGCGCTTATGGACGGCAGTTCTCCTGCATAGGTCAAGATTTCGCTCTCAACAAAAACCGGCAGTTTTACCGCGTCCTGATGAACTTTATACATATCAAAAACATGATACGTCGGCGTAAGGATCATTTTAGGTCCTTCGGTGAGGATTACCGCTTGAAGCACATTGAGAGTTTGGGCGATGTTCGCCATAGCTATTCGTTCCGCATAGTTGTTGAAAATATTGAGATGGATTCCCGCGACCAGCGCGTCTCGCAGGGTGTTTTGCTGGTAGAGAAAGCCCGGATTGGTTCCGCTTTCCACATCATACCAGGTTCCCCATTCATCAACAACAAGTCCTACTTTCCGTTTGGGATCGAACTCATCCATGATTGCTCCGTGACTGCGTACCAGTTCTTCCATGCGGGACGCTTTCCGCAGGGTAATAAGCCATTCAGCTTCGGTAAAGTTTAGGGCTGAACCCTTATGAGACCATTCCCCGGGGACTGTGTAGTAATGGAGCGAAAGTCCATGCATAGCGGAACCTGCTTTTTCCATCAGTACCCTTGTCCAGTTATAATCGTCAGTGTTTGGTCCGCAGGCTATTTTATACAGACGAGTATCGCCGTAGGCTCTGGCGTAACAGGCATAGCGCCGATAGTTATCCGCGTAGAATTCAGGGGTCATAGCGCCGCCGCAGCCCCAGTTTTCATTGCCGATACCCCAGAACCGCACCTTCCAAGGTTTTTCGCGTCCGTTTTTTCCGCGTAAATTCGACATCGGACTTATTCCGTCAAAATTGCAGTATTCTACCCATTGGGACAGTTCCTGTACCGTGCCGCTCCCAACATTACCGCAGATATACGGCTCGCATCCTAACTGTCCGCACAGATCAAGAAACTCATGAGTACCGAAACTGTTGTCTTCAGTAACGCCTCCCCAATGGGTATTTACCATCTTGGGTCTTTCGGCGCTGGGACCGATGCCGTCTTTCCAGTGATATTCGTCAGCGAAACATCCTCCGGGCCAGCGGAGATTAGGGATTTTAATCCGCCGCAGAGCCGCCACAACGTCATTGCGGAGTCCTCTGGTATTCGGAATCGGCGAATCTCCTACCCAAAATCCGCCGTAAATGCAGCGCCCTAAATGTTCTGAAAAATGCCCGTAGATGTGACGGCTGATGGTATGTTCTCCATCCTGAGTTTTTACTACGATTCTGTTCATAACCTCGTCCTTTTTATTGATAATAATATGTTTTATGCCGTGAATGGTGAATATTATATATAACCAGTCAATATATTTCAAGTATTATTGAAACTGCCGATACAAACTATATGTATATCAAAGATCAATGCGCCTTAACCCCGCCTATGGGCTGGAATAGCTGGGACTGTTACGCCGCTACGGTTACGGAAGAACAGCTTCTGCAAAACGCCGAGTATATGCGGAAAAATCTCCTGTCTTTTGGGTGGGAATATATTGTATGCGACATCCAATGGTATGAGCCGCTTGCCGGTACTGGAGAGGGCGAATATCGATCTTTTGCGTATCTCCACATGGACGAATATTCCCGATTGATTCCCGCGGAAAACCGTTTTCCCAGCGCTACTGACGGAAAGGGTTTTGGTCCTATCGCTGAAAAGATTCATAAAATGGGCTTGAAATTCGGGATCCATATTATGCGGGGCATTCCCCGGCAGGCGGTGCATGAGCGGACCGCCATTAAAACGCCCTTCAAAACCGCGGATAAAATCGCGGATCCCTTTTCAATATGCCGGTGGAATTCAGATATGTACGGCGTAGACCCTTCAAAATCCGGGTCCCAAGAATATTACAACTCTCTTTTTGAGTTGTACGCTTCTTGGGGAGTGGACTATGTAAAGGTTGACGACATCTGCAATACCAATATGTACCCTCATGCGCCGTATTCAGGAAAAAAAGAGATTGAACTCATCCGCAACGCTATCGACGCCTGCGGACGTCCTATGGTTTTGAGTTTGTCTCCAGGTCCGGCTTTGATCCAAGAGGCTTGGCATCTTGTAAAAAACGCCAATATGTGGCGGATTACCGATGATTTCTGGGATACATGGCCCCTTCTATTAGATATGTTCCGCCGGTGCGAGCTCTGGCAAGCCCATGTACGCGCCGGTTCTTGGCCCGACTGCGATATGCTTCCTCTGGGGTATATTGGGCTTGGCTTCAAACGTCCCCGGTATACTAATTTTACCCGAGACGAACAGATTACGCTGATGACCCTGTGGTGTATATTCAGGTCTCCCCTTATGATGGGAGGAGTTCTGCCGGATAATGACGAATGGACCTTGTCGCTGCTGACGAATAAAGAAGTGCTGGATGTGCTGAAGCTGGGGCGCAATCCCCGGCAGATTTATCGGAACAGCGAGCAGGCTATATGGGCTAGTTCAGCCGGAAAAGGCGCTGTCAATCTTGCGCTCTTTAACCTTGGGGAAACTCCCCGGATCATTCATTGTCCTCTCAGACTTCTGAGCATAGATCGGGCGGACCTGCGGGACCTCTGGGCTGGGCTGGATAGGGATCGGGTTGTCGGCGAAATCACTGCTGAACTTGTTCCCCATGGAGCGGCGCTGTTTCGGGTTTCACCGCAAAACAAAGGATAAACCCTTGTATTATTCGTACATAGTATGCTATTGTTTAAATAACGTGTGGAGGTTGTATGGCAAGACCGGTTACGTTATTTTCTGGACAGTGGGCGGATCTGGGTTTTGAGGAACTGTGCAAAAAGATTAAATCTTTTGGGTATGACGGTGTAGAAATCGCCTGTTGGGGGGATCATCTTGACCCAAAGAAAGGGGCTGGAGATTCGGGGTATATCGAAAACCGCAAGAGAATTCTTGCGGATCATGGATTGTCATGCTGGGCGATCAGCGGGCATCTTCCGGGGCAGTGCGTAGGGGATCTGTGGGACCCCAGACTTGACGGTTTCGCTCCTAACCGATATGCGGGACAGCCTGAAAAAATTAGGGAATGGGCGATTCAGGAGATGAAATATATTGCCCAGACTGCTAAAAACATGGGCGTCAACGTGGTTACCGGCTTTATGGGAAGCCCTATATGGAAGTACTGGTATTCCTTTCCCCAGACCAGTGAAGGCATGATCGATACGGCTTTCAAGGAAATTGCAGCGTTGTGGACCCCGATTTTCGATGAATATGACAAAAACGGCGTAAAGTTTGCACTGGAAGTACATCCTACAGAGATCGCTTTTGACTATTACACTGCGGAACGGCTGCTTAAAGAGTTTAACTATCGTCCAACCTTGGGGTTCAACTTCGATCCGTCTCATCTTATCTGGCAAGGGGTAAATCCAGTCCTGTTTATTCGGGATTTTAAGGAGCGGATTTATCATGTACACATGAAAGACGCGGCGGTTGTCTTGGACGGCAGGGCGGGGATTCTCGGTTCTCACCTGACCTTCGGCGATACCCGTCGGGGCTGGAATTTCCGTTCTCTGGGACACGGAGACGTGGATTTTGAGAATATCCTCAGAGAATTGAATGTAATCCGCTATCAGGGCCCTCTGTCGGTAGAGTGGGAAGATTCTGGGATGGACCGGGAATTCGGCGCTCAAGAAGCCTGCGAATATGTGCGGAAAATCGATTTCGCTCCTTCTGCTGTCGCGTTTGACGATGCGCTGAAAAAGGATTGAGCCGCATGGCAATAGAGAGGCTCTATTCTCTATTGCTTCTGCAAATCCGCAGAAGGCTTTAATTGCACAAAATCATTTCAGATAATTTTAACCGCCCTTTCGCATAAGTCCCCACCCCTTGTGCCTGCGGCTTTTGCTGCGAGGCGTTGCGGAATACGCGGACGGTGTAGTCCAACGCCGGAACTTCCTATTCCGGTGAAGCTGAACCTGAACACAATATTCCA
>JAITHD010000219.1 GCA_031280155.1 Treponema sp.
GTACCGAGAAAGAGGCGATTGATCGGGCGGCGGAAGCATTAGGTCTTGAAAAAGACGATTTTGATGTAGAGATTCTCGAAACTAAGCGTTCAGGATTGTTTACTAAAGGGTATGTCAAGATTAGGGTTCATACGAACCAGCCCCATTCAGCGCCGGCCAACGAAAACGTCGAGGCTTCTGGAATAGCGGAAACCAGGCAATCCATGGAAAGGTTCTTCAGGGATCCTGAAGCCCAAAATGACTTTGAACAGAAGCTGATTGATTTTGTAGAGGGTCTCATCCAGCGCATGGGTTATCCGGGTAAGGCATCTGTTCTCTTTCGGGAAGATCGTAAAGTTGGGTTTAAGATCGATTCTGACTTTTCCCCGATTCTCATTGGGAAAAAAGGAAAAAATCTTGACGCGCTTCAGCTTTTGGCTAATATTTACGCAGGCAGACTCGGACGGGAAGATATACGGATCATCCTTGACAGTGAAAACTATCGGATTCGGCGCGAAGAATCTCTGGTGCGTCTTGCCTATACCGTCGCAGACCGGGTCCGGGAGAATCGGGGATCGATCCTGCTAGAGCCGATGAATCCCTTTGATCGACGGCTGATCCACACCACATTGAACGATATTTCTGATGTAGAAACCAAAAGCGAAGGCGACGGTCTCTATAAACAAGTCCGTGTATATTACCGCGGCGGCAGAGGGTAGGCAAGCGGTAACAGAGAATAAGTAATACGCGCTGAAACCTGTCTTCACCTATTGCTTGTTCTCTCTTTTTCCTAAATCAAATATGAACTATAAACCATTTTTTTTCTTCTATTATATAATTATTATTGTTATACAGGGTTTTTCCCTTCCTCTGAACAGTTTGGTCGATTCAAACAGAAAAACGGCGCTGCTTAATCAGGGTACTATACTTGAGACGCAACTCAAAAATCCTAAGCCCCTTTTGATTCCTCAGTATAGTTTTGTCCAAAATCTCGTACATACGGTTATGGCTGAGTTAGAGCCAAGTCTTTTTGTAGAAACCCTGCATCTCTATAAAAAAGCCCCTGCCGCAGGTTTTCCGATATGGCGTGAAGCTGAACGGCAAGCGCTTTTTAACCGCGCTCTTGCCCTGAGCAGCCTCACTGGAATCCAATATTACTCTACAAGCCGTAAAACAATGCGGACTTTGTATGAGATTTCTACGGTAATTGACGGTCCTGATACCAAACGTCCCCTGCCGGACCCAGTATATTCCCCGCCGCCTCAAGAACTGGTTATCTTTGCCCGCCAAAAAGACCTTACCTTTGGAGACAATATCTATCAATACACCTACTATGCTTTTCCAGAGGGGCTGGCGTTTATCCAGCAAAACCTTACCCCCTTGGTTGCGGGAATAGTCCCCGCAGTCGGTAAAAACAAACTCCGCTCGGTAGTTGCGGTCCTTGACGCTGAAGAATATCTGCTCATCTATCTAGCGTCAATGGCGAAAGCCGCTTCTTTTCCCGGCATGAACCAACGAGTGAGCCAATCGTTTTCTACCAGAGCCGATGCGATTCTCCAGTGGATTACCGCTCAGGCGGATAAAGCCTTTGCTCCTTAGATTTCTATTGGAGCTTCTTTTCGAATCTCTGTAACCTCCGCCGAAACTTCCATTGAAACCTTGGCGGGAAGTTCAACCAAAACCTCTGATGAAATAGGAGGTGAAACCTCTATCGAATCTTCCGCCGGCGTAGGGTCCGCCAAAATCTCTATGGAAACCTCCATCGGGATTTCTTGGGCAATGATAAAGGTCTTAACCCCCAAAATCCGAGGACCAAAATAACGGTCTGTAAGAGGGGAAATAATAACCCCTGTCTTTGGTCCTTGAGACACCGCATGGATTATTGAATTATTATCCAGCAGGATCGCTACATGGTCAACGATTCCGCCTTTTCTGGCGGCAAAAACCACAATATCCCCTGGTTTGGCTTCGGTAATGGGAATTGATTCTCCAGAATTCCAGATGTTTCTTGAGGACCGGGGAAGCTCAATACCTACGGCGGTTCGGTAAACATAACGAACAAAACCGGAGCAGTCAAAACCCTTTGGCGATTCCGCTCCGTACCGGTAGGATACTCCTTGATATTGTTTTGCCGTTTCAATAATCGTTTGCCGCAACACATTATCGGCATAGAGCGTATTGGCGCTTAACAAAATGACCAATACAATTAGGATACTCCTTTTTCTCATATACAACTCTTTTACAACGCTTTATTATTTTTATATATACTACATACTTTTAAAGGATTTGATCTATACCCAGGGCTGATTTTTTTTACTTTTTTTTAATTTCAAAGATTTCAAAACCTATTCTCTTGGGTTCGTCACCATGATGCGTCCCCCAAGAGAAGATAATCGACAAACAAGATTTTCATACCCCCGTTCTATCTGGTATACATTGTGGATTATACTCCTGTCGGCGGCGCACATGGCGGCAATAACCATAGCCATTCCAGCCCGTACATCAGGACTGTGCAGTTCCGAACCAGTAAGTCCCGCAGGACCAGATATCACCGCCCGATGCGGATCGCAGAGTACAATTCGAGCCCCCATAGCAATGAGCTTATCCACAAAAAACATCCGAGATTCAAACATCTTTTCGTGAATCAAGACTGTGCCTTTGACCTGAGTAGCTACTACTGCGACAATACTGGTAAGATCCGGCGGAAATCCGGGCCATGGAGCATCATCGATTTTGGGGATCATACCCCCTAAATCACAGTTGACCTCAAGGCTCTGATGTTTGGGAACGTACAGGGTATCTCCTTCGTGTTCCCAGGTGATGCCGAGTTTTCCGAAAGCTATCTTTGTTGCCCGCATATCCCGAATCAGAGGACCTTTAATACAGAGTTCCCCGCCGGTAGTCGCCGCAAGTCCGATAAAAGACCCTACTTCCATGAAATCCGCGCCAATCTCAAAATCACAGCCTGACAGTTTTTTCATTCCTTTGATAAACAAAATATTGGAACCTATTCCCGCGATCTGAGCGCCCATAGCCGCAAGCATCCGGCACAAGTCTTGCACATGAGGTTCGCTGGCGGCGTTAGTGAGTATCGTTTCTCCTTTGGCAAGAACCGCCGCCATAATCGCATTTTCCGTTGCTGTAACTGAGGCTTCGTCCAGAAATATATCCGCTCCAAGCAATTCATCGGCGAAAAAATGGAATTCGCTGTTGCTTCTAACCTGTGCGCCTAACTCAGTGAGGGCTAGAAAGTGGGTATCGAGCCGCCGGCGTCCAATAACGTCTCCCCCCGGAGGAGGCAGTACAGCCTTTCCGGTACGAGCCAGAAGGGGTCCGGCAAAAAGGATAGAAGCCCGAATTTTTCGCGCGTATTCCAAGGGAATCTGAGAGGTTTTGATGTCCCTAAGATGCAACTGATACGCATTGGGAGCAATCCGATGTATCTCGCCCCCTAAAGAACCATATATGCTCAACATTACTTGGACATCTTCTATATCAGGGATATTTCTGAGTATTACCGGATCGTCAGTTAAAAACGCCGCGGCAATACAGGGCAGGGCGGCGTTTTTATTGCCGCTTGCTCGGATAGTTCCATTAATAGGATACCCGCCCTCAATAAGATACTGATTCATATCTATGACTCTATTATGGATAGGTCTGGTACGTCAAGGAAAGAGCGGCAGGTTCTTGTATATTCCCCTTGTTAGAGGGTATTATTAGGCAATGGGGAGTTTAATTATTTTCTGTTTATATCTTACCGTATTCGGGGTAGGAGTCACAATTCTTGACCTGCTGGGCATCTTGAGCTACACAAAGGATACTTCCAGCAAGCCCAAAACAACGTTTATTGATACCCTGGTAAGCGTTATAAGGACTTGGACTTATTTTTGTCTAGGCGCGGGACCTACAGGGCTTTTTGTTCTCCTCACTAAGCATACTGAAAAGGAAAGTTTTTTCTGGAGCGTCGCCGGAGGAACAGGGGCAGCTGTATTAGCCCATGCGCTGCGGAGGCTGTACCACTGGAATCAGAATTCAGCGCATCCTGTCATGTTTATGTCAGAAAAAGCCGTGATTATCACGCCGATTTCTCCGGGAGCAACAGGAAAGGCTTTGGTACGGCGGTTTGGGAAAGAAACAGAAATCTGGGTTAGGTGTAAAAATACAAAGCTCGGTTTTGTAAAAGGCGCGGAAGTCCGTATTATAGCGCATGAGGAAGCCGCGTATTGGATTGAACCAGCGTAGGATTCAAGCGGGCATATCGGCGTTTGCCGGTCCAATTCAGTGCGTAAGCTGGTCCGCAATATTGTAGCAGTAGTCCCCAAGCTGCTCGATACGCCGGACTAGGTCGATGAAGAGCAGTTCGGTTTTCACATCCTGCCCAGCTTCAATGCGTTTGCGTCCGAGTTTTTTCAGTTTATCCCGGGATTTGTCGATTTTTTGTTCCAGCGCTTCAGCTTGAGCGGCTTGTTCCTTAGACAGAGGACTTCCCAAATGTTCCCGAACCAGATTGAGAAAAGATTCTACCAAGTCCAGATACGGCGTGAGGGCTTCCATTTCTTTGCGCTTAAAGACGAGGTTCTTCTTCACGCTCCGTTCAAGAATAAGGCTGATGCTGTAACAGGTATCGGTCATTTCTTCAAGATTGGCGAGAATCCGCAATAATTGGGAAACCCGCTCCTCTGAGGAGCGGCTGATCCGCTGTCGGGTACATTCAATGAGAAACAGCGTGAGGGCTTCCCGCATCTCGTCGGCAAGGTCTTCTTGGCGTTTTAATTCCCCTACGAAGGCATCCACAGTGGTTTCATTTTGGGGATCCTCTTGAGAGCCTTGAAGGGCTGCCCTGATCTGGGTATACATAGAAAATACAATACCCGCCATATCCCGAATTTCCTTTTCAGCCCTAAGAATATTCAGCTCCGGCGTATCCTGTATGGAAGCGGATTTATATTCCAGTTTATAGGCTTTCATATCCGCGGGTTTCTGATCCGTATCTTTGACCAAAAACATAACGAGCCGCGCAAAAGGCTTCACAAAGGGGAAAAAAAACAAGGTGTTCAGTACATTAAAGAACGTATGCAGCATGGCAAGATGAGCTGTGACCTCCTCTTGATTGTTCCCGGGGACAACCCAATTTACCAGCTCAAGAAGGGGAGCGAACAAAATTAATGCCCAAAAGGTTCCAATAACATTGAACAAGACATGCACCATCGCCGCTTGGCGGGCGGCGGTTTTGGTTCCTATAGATGCCAGCGCCGCATCCAGGGTGGTGCCGATATTCGCTCCCAGAATCATTGCCGCAGCCATTTGGTAAGAAATCAGTCCGTTATGAGCCATAGTTAGGATAATCGCGGTAGAAGCGCTGGAAGAATGGACGAACAGGGTTATTACAAATCCAATTCCCATCCCAATAAGCGTAGAGAGAAACCCAAGATTAGACAGAGAAGCAATAAAACTCAACTGCTCGGCTTGCAGGGTGGGCATGGATTTGGTGAGAAAATCAAGACCCAGAAAGAGCAGTCCGAATCCAAGGATCACCTCTCCCACATTGTGATATTTCCATTTGATAAATCCCGCTATGAATCCCACTCCCACAGCAGGCAGGGCTAGAGAAGAAATGCTCAACGTAAAGCCCACAATGTGTACGATCCAGGCGGTAACAGTAGTGCCGATATTCGCTCCCATGATTACCCCAATAGACTGGGTTAAGGTTAGAAGACCAGCATTGACAAAAGATACAACCATCACGGTAGTAGCCGATGAAGACTGTACAATAGCGGTAACTCCAAAACCAGTAATAATAGCGGTAACTCGGTTACCCGTCATAAACCCCAGAACCCGCTGGAGCCGAGACCCGGCGGTTTTCTGGATACCGTCGCTCATGATCTTCATTCCATACAGAAAAAGACCAAGACTGCCCAGGATACGAAAAAGTATCATCAGGTATTCCATAGCTGACAATTCCACTATACTAAGAAAGATAAAAATAATCAAGTAGTATCCCAAGGTACATACCTTGACTAATAATCAATAACTCAATAAACTAATCCTCATGGCGTACACTATAATGCATAGTAATAGGCATTTCTGGACAGTTATAATCTTCCCCGCAGGGCGGACTTCGCCTAGAACGCCGATACGCCGATACGCCGATACGCCGATACGCCGATACGCCGATACGCCGATACGCCGATACGCCGATACGCCGATACGCCGATACGCCGATACG
>JAITHD010000239.1 GCA_031280155.1 Treponema sp.
GGAATTATACGCATATAATACCTCCATATTTCGGAACCTACATTTCAAGATGATTCAGTTTATTATTAAGCATTAGTCCGCCAAAAATAGTCAAAGCGTCCAAAGCCGACAAGATCAGAATAAAACCCGCTATGACGCTATTGGGCTGCTCCATAATCATGGATACGGTCATGGAATCGGCGGTGATAAGCGTACGGAATGTAAACATACACCATCCGATAATTGATACCACCCCAATTGTTTTACCCGCTGTATACAGGGCAATATAAGACCTATATAAAGAAAGACGGATCCACAAAAAATAGGTCATCAAGGGAAACAGCGCATTTGGAACCATATATACCACATACGGAAAGATTCCTTCTGGCGACATTTCTTGGAGAGGCCGCAACACCGCAAAAACCCCTATCATTATCATAAGGCGAATAAACTCATATATAAAGAGACCTATCCTTAAAGGACCATATACATCCATGTCGAAATTTTAAGGTTCTCAAGGCTTAGGGTCAAGTAGGCGGCGCAACAGGAACTGGACAGACAATGACCTCAGAGTTATCATACTGGATATGAAAAATACTATTTACGCCGCCCTGGAACAAGGATATACCGCTCCTATTCGGGACGCCTTATGGGGACACATATATTTGACTCCGGAAATGGAAGACTTGACTAAATCCAGGGCTTTCCTGCGGCTTCATCGGATTTTTCAGTTAGGACCCGCGTATTATGTGTATCCCGGAGCAACCCATACCAGAGCAGCCCACGCCATTGGGGTTTACTATTTAGCCCGGCGGCTTCTGCGGAACTTTGCCGAACAGGGCGCGGCCGCCTGGATCAGCCCTACAGGGATTCGTTCTTTTCTCACTGCGGCGCTTCTGCACGATTTGGGGCATTTCCCGTATACCCATTCCCTCAAGGAACTGCCCCTAGAAAATCATGAGGCTTTGACAGGCGCGATTATCCGCACTGAGCCGCTTAGAACACTGGTAGCCGGGGCTGGAGCGGACCCGGATATGACGGGGGCTATTATTGATACAGCGCTGCCCGCAGACTGCAATAAGGAACTCCTTTTTTATCGGAAATTGCTTTCCGGCGTTTTAGACCCAGATAAATTGGACTATTTGAATCGGGACGCCCGGTATTGCGGGGTTCCTTACGGCGCTCAGGACGTGGATTTCATTCTCTCCCGACTCCATCCTCATCTAGAACGAGGCATTGATATTGATTCTAGAGCCATTCCCAGTGTAGAATCTATACTTTTTTCAAAATATTTGATGTATCGGACTGTGTATTGGCATCCCGCGGTACGTTCCGCTACGGCGATGATCAAGAAAGTCCTTCTTGGGGGCTTAGAAAATGGAAGTATTCTTCAGGAAGAACTCTATAACCTGGATGATCACAATCTTTTTACCCTTATGAGAGACCGGAAATCTCCTCTTTTCAGTCTGAGCGATAAAGTTCGGGAAGGGCGGCTCTATACAACTATCGCTGAATTCCCTTATGACGAAGCCTTGCCGCCGGATATTTTGGATATTACCCATCGTTCCGGCTATGAAGAAGCTTTAGCGGCGGAATTTTCCCAAGCCTTTGGCATACGAATCTTGCCGGAAGAAGTGATTATTGATATACCTGAACCGATTTCCTTTGAAACCGGACTTTATGTTACTGACGAAGCCTGTTATTTTGAACAGAGTTCTGGAGTTTTTAAGGCTGAAATCGTGAAATCTTTTATAAAATCGCTGCATACCATAAGGATTTTTATAGACCCAGTACATAAAAACCGGTATAACCCGAAAACCGCCGCTTCTAAGGTGCGAGATATCGTGTATAGCCCTCAAAAATAAATTATACTTTTGTTCCGAAACTCTATTAAATACATAACTCATGTTACGCAAAGGCAAGATTTTGGGTTCTCATCCAGAGTTCCTGAAATGTAGATTTTTGCTTTCATTGCAAAATGATTGAGCTTTGTTGACACTTTTGGCATTTCAAGTTTTACATAAGCAAATATGGCGGCGAATAGGCGGTTGCTTTGCGTTCTTTCGGTATGCGCCGGTGAATTCCCAATGGATGTATTCTGTTTTAAACTTTTGTGATATTCTTCAACGCCCCGCCGTTTTTTGTAAAGCCTTCTGAATTGGTCTCCCGTTAAGGTTAAATCATTTGACGCCAAAAAGCGCCGCCCCCTGTCCCATCCTTGTTTCTAAAAACAATCCCACCGGAAACTCTAAATCCTTTATCCAAACGTCCGCAGGCTGCTCCTCCGGTGCTTTCGATTGATCCAGCCTCCCGAACTCCCTGCAATCCTTTTTTCTCACTGTCCGCAGTCCGCCGGTTTTCTTTCAGCTCAAATATAAACACTTTGTCCCTTTTTGCGGTAAAACGCATATTTCCGGCGGATGAATACCGCAAATTCGCTAAAATATAGGTGAATTTGACTTGGTTTTGTATATGCCGCTTTATCATTTCCCGCATCATTTCATTTTTTCTTACCCTAAAGGGTTATTAATCAGGGAATTAGAAACAAATCGGTAGCCCATGCCGTATATGGTCATAATATAACGGGGAGCCTTAGGATCGTCTCCTAATTTCTGCCGCAGATTTTTAATGTGCGTATCAATCGATCGATCAAATCCATCATAATCATCACCTTTAATAAGTTCGATGATCTCGTCTCGAGTAAAAATCTTAGCGGGACGAGACATAAGGAGGAACAGCAGTTTGTATTCATTGACTGTGAGATTTATCACTGCGCCATTGCAACTTACCCGGCGGTTTTCAGTATCCACTGTCAGATTTCCATATACCAAAGGCTGTTTTTTAGCTTCTGCACCGGAACGTCGCAGTGTCGCTTGTACCCGAGCCATAAGCTGCCGGGGACTGAAAGGCTTGGTAACATAATCATCAGCTCCAATGCTTAAACCGTGAATAACGCTTTCCTCATCGACTTTGGCGGTCATCATAATAATAGGCGTTGAAGACCGGGACCGAATTTTCCGGCAAAGTTCTTCACCGGAATAATCCGGCAACATCAGATCCAGCAGGATAAGGGCTATAGGCTGCTGATGAAACAAGGCAAGCGCTTCTTTACCGGTCTGAGCGCACAGGCTCTTATACCCGCTTTTTTCAAGATACGATGCGACCAGTTCAATAATCTTAGGCTCATCGTCCACGACAAGCACCGTCAATTGTTCCGCCATAGCGTGCATATTCTCCTTATTTCCTTGGGCTCAAGTTTTTCAGTGCCCAACAAAGTATAAACTGCTTTTGCTTCAGCGCGGTCAGCGCTGCTTGTCTACCAGCGCCCCCAACAGATCGAGCGCCCCTAGAATCAGCTATGAAAGGATGGCGTCAGAACTCTGAAATAGGGGACTGCCCAGTATCAGCTATTTCCCCAAACGCTTCCCGCTTTATGCCTTTGAGGTAGAGTTCCGCATTAAAGACCCGCAGGAGTTTACGCATAGAACTGTTGGTGCAGATTGCGTTGATGACTTTTGCGGATAAGGCTACTGAGGAAACTACTTCTAAGCCGGGGATTTTTTCCGGTATTGAGTACGGACAGTATACAGTATCGGTCACCAAGATGCGGCGCAGCAGCCCCTCTTCGGCAAGCTTGTGTAACCTTTGAGGCGCAGGAGGTGAAAATATGGCGTGAACCGCGATAATATTGATCTCCGCAGGTTTTAGTCCTGACAGCGCCCGGATAAGGCTTTCTACTGAACCGCCGGTATCTACCATATCATCCACAATCCACAATACTTTACCTTCAAGAGGTTCAGCAGACAGAATATTGATAGACTCAATCGTATTGACTTTGGAATAATCCCGCTGTTTGTGGGCAACTACCAGAGGCGCTCCAAAAGCGTTGGCAAACCCTCGGGCAAGTTTTTCGCCGCCGGCGTCAACCGAACAGAACGCCCAATTAGGACGCACTACGTTTTCCAAAGTCCTAAGGTCTTGAATATACGCATCGCAAAGGCGCTGTTTGAGCAGATTCAGCGCGGGAATGTCGTCAACCGCACAAATCGTAGGATCAATCATTGATTTGGACTTGTCTGAATGAAGCTGATATGTAACAATATGCTGCGCTCCCAAACCAGCAAGAATCTTAAAATGCACCCAAAGCCCAACAGAACTGCGCCCCATAGTCCGATCCGAGCGGGAACAGGAAACAAATGGTTCAAATACAATAATCCGCCGAGCTTGACATCGTTTCATCGCATCTACCGCGTGGTACAATTCGATCTTAGCCTCAGTAACGCCGATATTTGCCTCATTTCTGGCGCAGCTCGTAAAAAGCACCACGTCTTTGCCTCTTATTGAGGAAGTAACGTCCACTTCCATTTCACCGTCCGCAAACCGCGCAGTATGTAAGATTTCTACTCCGTTAATAGTATCCCCAAACTGACTAAAATCTGGAAATGTTGCTACCTCTTCAGCCACCTCTGCGGCGTAATCCCTCATGGAGCGGGTGGCGGCAATGACCAATG
>JAITHD010000253.1 GCA_031280155.1 Treponema sp.
ATTAAAAAAACTTATATGCACCCATTACAGCGGTACGGTGGATTTGTTTAATCAGGGAGCAAAAGGATATGTATTTACTAAAGACGGGTTTCACGAAATCGGGAAAAAAGAATATCCTAAAAATTATACAGGCAGTTTTGACCATCCTCTTTCATTAAAAATACTTAACGAAGAAGCAGATATAGTATGCACAAACCCGCCGTTCTCACGGGCCCGGGAATACTGGAAAATCCTTATTGAAAGCGGCAGGAAATTTTTAATTATTTCCAATGAAACAAACGTTAAAAATGATGCCTATATTCCATATTTTATGGATAAAAAAGTGTGGACAGGATATAACAGCGTTTATGAATATCTAAATCCCAAAAGGGAAATTGTCAGAGCAACGGGCCGGTGGTACACAAACCTGCCTGTAAAAGACAGACCGAAATCTAAGAATATAAAGTTTATGCCGTTGAAAGATATACCGGAAAAATATAAAAAATATGATGATTCTAAAATATTGTTAGTTGATAACAGTTATATTCCAAATGATTATGAAAAATCTTTTGCTGTATCTCTTGCGCCGGTTCTAAACGGCTTATTAGAAATGGGATATAAAATAGTGGAGGAAAAACAATACAGACCGTATATAAACGGGAAAGAAGTATTTGGAAGAATATTAGTACAGAAAATATAATTTAGGAGAAAAAAATAATTATTGCAACAGTGGTTTTAAACGCTTTTTGGCGCCTGAGCTTCAAGTGAATTGTACACCAAGAATCCGCGAATCCTGTATAATTTGCGGATAATCCAGCGCTGAATCCACTGTAAACCCTGTCTTGAGACAGAGGAGTTGTTAATACGAAGGAGTTGGATTTTGTTTAAGTTTTGTCCGTCTTGCGGGTCTAATCATATACGGTTTGAGGAACATAAAGTATTTCGGTGTCCTGATTGCGGTTTTGTATACTATCATAATGTGGCTTCCGCAACAGGCTGTATTATTGATACCGGACAGGCAATCGTCCTGCTAGTTCGCGCAAAAGAGCCGGCTAAAGACAAACTAGACCTCCCCGGAGGTTTTGTAAATCCTGACGAGGAAGCTGTCATGGGACTTAGGCGGGAATGTCAGGAAGAACTCGGCTGGGATCCGGGTTCAGACTGCTCTTTTTTGGGGGCTTTGCCTAATACCTATCCCTATAAGGGTATTATTTATAAAACCTGCGATTTTTTCTTCACAGTTTCTGCGCCGACTTTAAAAGAATCGGATTTCCGCCTTGATCCAGAAGAAATCAAGGGAGTTCGGTTCATCAAGTATAGGGAAATCAATATCGAAGACCTTGCGTTTGATTCCACCAAACGTGCGGTAAAAGCCTTTTTGAATACGAGAATCCCTGAATCTGAAGAATAAACCCCAGTTATTCCAGAGGGTCTAGGGTCATGGTTTCGTAAAGCGCGGTATTGCAGTTGTCTTTATTGGGTTTATCTTTAATATGATCCTGATAATAATAGGTAAGACTGGTATTATATATCTTGTCTTGTATCTTTCTCGCGGTTTTTTCCACATTGATAGGTCTTGAAGTTTTTATCGGCTCCACTTTCCATATATTTTTCCCTTCTTGATATTTCCTATAGGAATCAATATCCTTATAAGTATCTAATCCCCACATTCCTTTTGAATAAGCCCTTAAAGCAGTACCGAAAAAACTCAAAGTATGAAAATCTTCTTTTATTTCTATAGAAGTTATGATATAATAACTATGAGTCATTAATCGGGTTTTAACCATTACCGGAGAAAATACACGCCTGCTATAAGCCTGAATGTTGTAAGCCTCTGGCAGCTCCAAAAGCTGTTCTAAAAACTGAAGTACCTGTAATTCCCCTAAAGGAAGAACAGAATCCCCCTCTCCCTCATATACATTTTTAGTTTGCAGACTAGAACAACCCAAAATAAAAGCGAAGTATGCTGTGATAAAAAATAACAGCACTCTAGGCAAGCGCCGGAACATACTAATAATTTTAGAGAAGGTTTCGGCAGGCTGTCAATAATCAATGAGATTGGTTTATCCGGTTCGCCGTAACCCTCCCTGCCTTTATACTAGAAAAGTCAAATAGACCTACCCAGGCATGTATCGTCGAAGTAGAAATCTTGAGGAGTAACCCGGGCAGCCGGAACAAGCCTCGCGTAAACATTCTTCTAAGGTTAAAGACGAACTATTATTTTGATTATACATAGTTTACTATAGCACAGTATTCGGCTTATAATAAAGGAGGAGGAAATGAATGCCTATTGCCAGTGCGGTACAGGAAGCCTTGGGTTCGGCGTCCCTGATACGGAAGATGTTTGAAGAAGGAAATCAGCTTAAAAAACAATACGGACCGGATAACGTATTTGATTTTTCCCTTGGAAATCCTGATATAGAGCCGCCGCCGGAGTTTCATCGGGTTTTTGTCAAACTTGCTCAGGAAGATGCGAAAGGTTCTCACGGTTATATGCCTAACGGGGGATATCCAGAAGTACGGGACGCTTTAGCCGCTAAAGCAGGTAAGGAACACGGGGTATGTCTTGAGGGTTCCCATATTATTATGTCTGTAGGCGCCGCCGGCGGGCTTAATGTAGTTTTCAAAGCTATTCTCAATCCCGAGGACGAAGTGATTGTTTCAAGCCCTTACTTCATGGAATACCGGGGATATATCGGGAATCACCAGGGGCGTATTGTAGAAGTAGAGGCTTTGCCGGATTTCAATCTGGACGTATCCGCAATTAAGGAGAGACTTTCAGAAAAGACCGCTGCGGTGCTTATCAATTCTCCTCATAATCCTACAGGACGGATTTATCCTGCCGAGACCATTGACGCTTTAGGGTCCGCGCTGAAAGCTCACGGGGATCGCTGCGGACGCCTGCCCTATCTGATTGCGGACGAACCCTATCGTGAAATCGCCTATAACAACATCCAAGTCCCGCCGATTCTCTCAGCCTATTCGGAATCCCTAGTGGTGACGTCTTATTCCAAGAGTCTTTCCCTGCCCGGAGAACGGATAGGGTATATTGCGGTAAGTCCCGGGATTCAGGACAAACAAGAAGTCTTGAACGCCTTAATTTACGCTACCAGAACCCTGGGTTTTGTAAACGCTCCGGCCCTGATGCAGCGTATTGTGGGGGAGCTTACATTTGAGCGGGTTGACATAGGGATATATGCGCGGCGCCGGGATTGTTTCAAGCAGGTCCTTGATGGGGCGGGCATCAAATACGCTGAACCAGAAGGAGCGTTTTATCTGTTCTGTCAGGTTCCGGGAGGAGAGGACAGCGCTTTTGTGGCTCATCTCAAAAAACATCTTATTTTAGGCGTTCCGGGCAGGGGGTTTGGAAGACCCGGATGGGTACGTTTTGCTTACTGTGTAGATGAGCATATTATTCAAGGTTCAGCCGAGGCTTTCAAAAAAGCAATGGAAACATGGAAATTTTAAAGGAGTTTATATGGACGTTCAGAAACTTGTAGCAATAAAACCCCAGGAACGCCAAATTGCGTGGCAAGCCTTAGAATTTACCGCATTTCTGCATTTTGGGATGAATACCTTTACTAACCGGGAATGGGGTACTGGAAAAGAAGATCCGCTGCTCTTCAATCCCCGGCGGCTGGATACGGATCAATGGTGTACTGCGATGCAGTCTGCCGGCATCAAAGCCTGTATTCTTACCGCAAAGCATCATGACGGGTTTTGTCTTTGGGACACAGCTTATACAGATCACAGCATCACGGCTTCTTCCTGTCCTCAAGATGTAGTCGCTATGCTTTCAGCGTCGTGCAAGAAATACGGCTTGAAACTCGGTTTGTATCTGTCTCCTTGGGATATGCACGAGCCGAGTTATGGGACTGGTCATGAATACAATGATTTTTTTTGCGGTCAGTTAGAAGAACTGTTGACCCGATACGGGAAACTCTATTCCCTGTGGTTTGACGGCGCTAATGGGGAAGGTTCTAATGGGAAGCGCCAGACCTATGACTGGGATCGGTACTATGCGCTGATTCGACAACATCAGCCTGAAGCGGTAATTGCCAGCGTAGGACCTGATGTACGCTGGATCGGTAATGAGGCTGGTGCAACCAGACCTTCTGAGTGGAGTATTGTTCCCGGGAGACTGCAAGACGCTCATAAAATCGCGGAACATTCCCAACAGACTGAAGACGCTGGATTTAGGGAACAGGGCATCAAACATCAAGATGAAGATTTAGGCAGCCGCAATGCCCTGCGGAATGAGACGAATCTCGTGTGGTATCCTGCGGAAGTTGACGTTTCAATTCGTCCGGGCTGGTTTTATCACCCAGAAGAAGACGATAAGGTAAAACCTTTGGAGACCCTCCTTCATTTCTATAAAACATCAGTTGGCGGAAATGCGGTGCTGCTCCTCAATATCCCGCCGGACCGAGAAGGGCGTATTCATGAGCAGGATTTCCAGAGTTTGACGGAATTGGGAGAAGCCCTTGGGTCTCTTTTTTCAGTAAATCTGCTGGAAGACCCAGCGGTAAAGGCGCAGAGCGATACTGAAGACCCTGTTCACCCGGCGGCTCACCTCCTTCAAAAAAATGATTCTTACTGGAAGCCCAAAGCTGAACAGGAACGCGCTGAGATTGAAATTACCTTGCCATGCCCAAAAAAGATTTCTCATCTGGTATTGCAGGAACAGATCAGGGAAAGCCAGCGGATTGAAGCCTTTTCGGTTTACACAAAAATGCCGAAAGAGTGGGAAAAAATATATACCGGTACAACAGTAGGTTATAAGAAAATATGCAGTTTTACGCCTGTAGAAACCGACGGCTTGCGAATCGTAATTGAAGCAAGCAGAGTATACCCTACTCTGCGGTTTGTAGGAGCTTATGGATCCTGAGAAACAGGGAACATCCGCTGTATTTACACGCTTTGATCTGAGCTGATGTTCCTCCGTCAGTACCCCCTGCCTAAAAGTTTTTCTAGGGCTTGGGGCTTGTTCCGATTGTCCGGCTTAATTTTTTTTCCAAAAAGGTACAGAAGGGTATTGCATATTATTAATTTTTATTATATTTTGATAAATGTTAGAATCCTAGTTAATTGGGAGGTTATATGGGTAATACCCTTGAAGATCTAAAAAACCGGCGTAGTATTAAAGCGTACAAACCGGATCAGATTAAGGATTCGGATCTGGACCTTATCTTGGAAGCCGGCACCTGGGCTGCCAGCGGACAAGGCAGTCAATCAGCGGTTATTGTTGCGGTACAGAATAAGTCGATTATTGCCAAAATCGAAGAACTGAATGCCAAAGTTCTCAATAATCCTGGGGCAAAGCCTTTTTACGGCGCTCCTACGGTGCTGAATGTACTGGTGGATCCTGCTAAACCAACGCCTATAGAGGACGGTAATCTGGTTATCGGCAATCTGATAAACGCGGCATTTGCGGCGGGCATAGGTTCCTGCTATATCTACCGCGCTAAAGAAGTATTTGCTTCGTCAGAAGGCAAGGAACTCCTCAAGCAGTGGGGATTGAGCGAAAATTATGTCGGAATCGGTCATGTTACGCTCGGTTATCCTGCTGGAGATCCGCCCCAGCCTAAACCTCGTAAAAAAGACTATATTATAAAAATAAAGTAGGTTATGAGGATTTCATGTAGGTTTAGGAGGCTGTGAATCAAACAGCCTCCGGTTGCCGATAACAATTAAAACCGCGCTGATACGCCGATTTTGACGCTTACATTTGCATTTAAAAATTCATTGCCCCCAACCCAGCCTTTGGTTTTTGCGGCAACCTCAATATATGGCAGAATATGTTTTGTTATCCCAAAGTCAAGTCTGCACCCCGCTAATCCGAGGAATTCAGGTTCTCCAGTTTTAAATTTTTGATCCCCCGGCTGCATACCAATAAGAAGCCGTGGAGAAAGATAAAGCGTAAAACTACCGAAATGTATTGGAAAATCAATAAGTTCCGCTTCAAGCGCCGGAAAATAATGCTCATAGTTAAGGTAACTATGATAAATACATACCAGATTAAAAACCGATTTTTTAAAGAATAGGTTCAGCGATATATCAGAACCAAAAGAAGTCAGGATATGCCGGAACGCAATATTGCCGTACAGACCCTCTGATCCTAAAGGAATCTTGTTTATACCCAGCAGCATAGGGGATAGATAATTAAAAATATGCCAATATACCTGTTGCCGCAGATAATCAAACTCTTGATCCGTCAAATCCGTGGTTTTCCGATACCGGTTTATGCCTATGCCTGAAGGATGAACTCCTCGGTCTCGGTATGGTTCGTCAGGACGGAATAAATCATAAACCCAGCCTATCATATCAAAACCAGTAAAATCCCGGGACAAAATCGTTTTTTCCTGCTTGTTCATGTTGTCAGTAACGCTGTTCACCTGAAACGGATTGCTTGACGCGGCAACATACACATGGGAATTCAACGTAATGAATATATAAGTATACAGATTGTTATGATTCTGATCATAGAAAAAATTGTTCCGCTGCAGCCGATCTATCAAAAGATATTCCCCCTCAATACCGGCGGCGTGCATTCGTACAAAATCCGCAGGGCTTTCCGCTTTAAAACGTTCCAAATCTTCGTCAGCGATACTGTTCACGCTTACCATTTCGGCGAATATAGGAAAGGTATTCATATCATTAAAACTGTTTACCCCAAACCGAGTCATAACCGCCCGGTGGTGCTCTTCATGGAGCCAGCCGTTGCCTCCGGGGAGATAAAACAGAATAAAATCTCCCAGACCAATACCAGTAACATAGACGATTTCTTTAAGCCTTTTATTCCATGTAACCGTATCATAAAATACTTTCATGCCGTAATGAAACGCGGAAAACATATTTGTTGTTATGGATATAGACTGGCTCATACTTGGGTTCGCATATCCTGAAAAAAACCCATACCCTACCGTATTCATAGCGTCGATTTGATAAGGCAGGTCAAACAGGGGCAAATCCAGTTTCATTACCTTATCAAAATAAGGCGGTGAAAAGAACAGATTCTTTATCGAATCCCATTGGGCATAGGCGGAGGCTTTCAAAAACAGTAATCCAATAACGAGAAACAGAGAGGGACGCATTTATTAATAGCCTTCCTTGTTAATAGAATTTAATCGACTCGAAACGCCACCCTACGCCCACATAGGGGATAAAACCGAGATTGTAATACCCAGGGGTTTCTGAAGGATAGGTTGTTGTTGAAGTATAGGATACGCTGTCGTCTTTTATTGTTTGGCTTTTATATTGGACTCTGAAAAAAGCCCAGGCACCAATAAGTCCGGTCTTAAAATAAAAGCGTTTTTTAGTTCTAAATATAACGGATACATCCCCAATGAGACCGATGTTGGTAGCGGAAAGCGTATCGGTTATGGTTACTTTGTTAGAATCCTGGGTATCGTAAGCATTATGTATTCTCTGATAGTTTTCATAAAAGGGACCCAGAGAAAAAACCGTGCTGATCCGGGGAGAGATCCGCCAAATAAACGCAGGTCCAAGGGCTATACTGTTTCCGAAGCCTATATCCGTTTGTTCGCTGCTGACTTCTAAATTGGTAAACTGTAGGGCATCGGATATAAAAAAGCCGATAAAGAAATTTTTTGGATAAAAACTGAAGTTAAGATTACCATAAAAACCCTGGAGAAAACGGGAATCTGAATTTTCCTTGTATTTTTCAGTACCGATTAACCAGCCCCCATTAATGTTAAACAATAGTTCTGAATGTACCGAGGCGGTGATAAACAGAAACAGCCAAAGCCCAACCATATTTTTCATGTTTTTCATTACAGAAGCTCCTAACATATCGTTTTTGAAAACTTATCCTGCTCAGGAATAGAGCCGGTATTACTAATAAGTATAATATACTAGGATACCATTATAAAGTCAAGAATAATTTTGTAAAAATAAAGTATTTTGGGTTATTTTTTTTCAAGAATATTGTATTTTTATATGAGTGTATTTTATGGATCGCGCCATGCCGTTTCGTGTGAATCGAATTGTATTGACAAACAAATTGTATAACCATATAATATGTTTTATATATATTTTGGAGGATTATTTTATGAAATTATCTGTAGGTGTTTTAGTCTGTATTCTGGCTTTGCTGGTTATCCCAAGACCGGTTCATGCCTCAGGGCTGCGTTCCGACAAAACCCAGACCCCCCAACCGTCGGCGGAACGGGTTATGTTTGCCGATTCAACAGGACGGCAGGTAGAGGTTCCGTCAAAAATAACGAAGATCAGCGCTTCTGGAAGTTTGGCTCAAACGTTCCTGCTGGCTATTGCGCCGGATCTGCTCTGCACTATTACTGCTCCGTTTCCGCAAAGCGAAGCGGAATTTTTGCCTGAGTATGTACTCAAACTGCCGGTAGTAGGTCAGTTTTACGGAGCCGCGAACCTGAATCTTGAAGAAATCGCCGCCATAGGACCAGAGCTTGTGATTGATATAGGAGAACCCAAGAATACGGCATCGGAAGATATGGAGGGCATTACCAAAGCTGTGGGAATTCCAGCGCTGCATATCACGGGCACCTTAAATTCAACGGCTGATGCGTTTCGTACCCTCGGCAGACTCTTAGGGAGGCAGGAAAAAGGCGAAGCCCTGGCTAGGTATTGTGAAAAAAACTTGGAAATAATAGATCAGATTATGGCTCAAGTCGGGGATAATAAGAAATCCGTCCTGTATTGTCTGGGTAAACAGGGGCAGAATGTCTTAGCTTTTGGGTCTTTTCATGCGGAAGTAGTAGATAGGTTAGCCGACAATCAGGCGGTTGTGGCTAATCCGACTTCCCGGGGAACCGGCAATGAAACAAATATGGAACAACTGCTGCTCTGGGACCCGGAAGTGATACTGTTCGGGTATGACAGCGTGTTCGGCACGGTAGGGACGGACCCTGCATGGCGGCAAATGCGGGCTATCCGTAACGGCGCTTATTTTGAAGTTCCTCTGGGTCCTTATAACTGGATGGGGGCGCCGCCGTCTATCAACCGCTATTTGGGGATGCTCTGGATGGTAAAACTTCTCTATCCTGAATACGCACAATTTGACCTCTATACAGAAGCCGCGGAATATTACCGGTTGTTTTATAGTCATGACTTGTCTCAGGAAAGGTTTAACGCCCTGATCGCAAACAGTATCGGCAGGTCAGGACTATAATGCGCCTGAACCTCAAGGACGGTTCTGGAATTATCGTTCTGTTAGGAATTCTGCTGATCGCCGCTATTCTCGCTTCCCTATCTTTTGGACGCTATCCTATTCCGATTGGGGCAATGATCGCCCGTTTTTTCGGAGCTGGTTCTTTTGATACCCCCCGAATGGAGGCGGTTTTGTTCAATGTGCGGCTTCCTCGAATCCTCTTGTCCTGTCTGGTAGGCGCATCTTTGGCGGCCGCCGGGGCGGCATATCAGGGAGTGTTTCAGAATCCCCTGGCGGCGCCGGATATTTTGGGAGCTTCCAGCGGCGCCGCTACAGGGGCTACTCTGGCTATTCTGCTCAGACTTTCAGGACCTATGATCATGATTTTTGCGTTTACCGCAAGCCTGTTGACTATCGGCTTGGTTATGCTCATCGGGGAACGGGTCCGGGGGAAAAAGATTCTGGGACTTATCCTTGCGGGATTTATGATTTCTTCTTTAAATAACGCGGCTATCTCGTTTATGAAACTCTTAGCGGATCCGAATAACGTACTCCCGGAAATCATCTATTGGCTCATGGGGTCTCTGGCAAAGGCAAAACCCTCAGACCTTTTTTTTGCGGTTATTCCCATAGCGCTTGGACTTGCGCCGCTTTTCATCTTCCGCTGGCGCATCAATCTTTTAACCTTGAACGAAGATGAAGCCCAGTCTATGGGCGTGAATGTACGGCGAATCCGCTGGATAGTTATTTTTGGTTCTACCCTGATCACTGCGGCGGCTGTTTCGGTAAGCGGCGTCATAGGCTGGGCTGGGCTGGTGATTCCTCATCTGACTCGGCGTTTTGTGGGCAACGATTACCAATATCTTATGCCGGCGTCCATGATGTTCGGCGGGCTTTTTCTTTTGATCATAGACGATATATCCCGCAATCTTTTTGCCACGGAAATTCCTTTGGGAATTCTCACTTCTCTGGCAGGAGCGCCGTTTTTCCTCTGGCTCATTACGCGGAAAGGGGATTTATGGTAAATCTTACGGTACGCAATCTCAGTTTTGCCTATGGTCAACGGGTTATATTACAGGATATACAGTTCAGCATAGGCTCTGGAGAGTTTCTTGCGTTGCTGGGACCTAATGGAACAGGAAAAACTACGCTGTTCCGGTGTATTCTCGGCTTAGAGCGCTCCCATACCGGGGAGACGCTGCTCAATGGAGCGGATATTAAGAAAAAAAGTCCCGCCGCTTTAGCTCGGCAAATCGCCTATATTCCCCAAATCCATTATCCGTCTTTCAATTATTCGGTTATGGATATGGTGCTGATGGGAACCGCCGCGCAGGGAAGCGCATGGAGTACGCCGAATAAATCCCAACGGCAGGCTGCGGAAAACGCCTTGGAACAGCTTAACGTGTCCCATCTGGGGCTTAGGAGTTTCCGTCAACTAAGCGGCGGGGAACAGCAGCTTGTGCTGATTGCCAGGGCTTTAGCCCAAAAAGCGGCGCTGCTCATTATGGACGAACCTACCGCAAATCTGGATTACGGCAATCAGCTTCGGGTTCTTTTTCAGATAAAAGCCCTCAACCGTCAAGGCTATAGCATTATTCTCAGCACCCATAATCCGGATCACGCCTTCATGTTCGCGGATCAGGTCTTGGCGCTGTATAATACCCGTGTTATAGGTTTCGGTTCTCCAGCGGAAGTTCTCACTCCTGAACTCATCGCTACGCTTTACGGGGTTCCTGTGGTTATACATCGAGATGAGCAAGGAATACTAAGCTGCGTACCGGTACTAAACGCTGACCACGGTTAAACCGTTTTTTTCTCATTTTTCATATTTTCCGCCCAAACCGCTTGCACAACATTCCGCTTCCTGCTACACTCTCGCTATGAGTTTACAAAGACTTAACCGCCAGACGAAATTTATGCGCGGGCTTGCGGGCTTGCGGGCTTGCGGGCTTGCGGGCTTGCGGGCTTGCGGGCTTGCGGGCTTGCGGGCTTGCGGGCTTGCGGGCTT
>JAITHD010000257.1 GCA_031280155.1 Treponema sp.
GGGTTTTACCGGCGGATTAGATAAAATTTATTTATAACCCCGCAAGATACTAGTCAATATGTTTAAAAAAAAGTACGCTTATAAAATCCTATAAATTTTGGAGGAATATTATGAAAATACCTTTTGCGTATACGCTTGTCCTGGGTATTTTAGGATTGGGTTTGATTCAGACTGCTGAGGGGGCTTCTCGGAAAGAGGTAAAACCGCCGCCTCAAAGCGCTGCTCAAGGGACGTCGGTTTTAACAGTAGGAGCGACCATAGTTCCTCACGCAGCGATTCTCGGTCTGGTAAAAGATGATTTAGCGGCTCAGAATATTGAGTTAAAGATCGTGGAATTCACCGACTATGTGATGCCTAATTCAGCGCTCATTGCAGGGGACTTAGACGCTAATTTTTTCCAGCATCTTCCGTTTCTTGAAGAAAATCCTACATGGAAAGCGGCGTTAAGCCCTGCCTTTGGGGTTCATGTAGAACCGCTTGGTCTTTATTCCAATTTAATCAAAACGATTGAGGACTTGAAAGACGGTGCAAGCATTGCTATTCCTAATGATCCCAGCAATGGAGGCAGGGCGTTATTACTCCTCCAGTCCAAAGGGTTTATCACCCTGAACCCAGCGGCTGGGTTAAAGGCAACGCCGCGGGATATCACGGATAACCCGAAAAATCTCAAATTTCATGAGCTTGAAGCAGCCCAACTGCCTCGGTCCTTAGGGGACGTAGATGCGGCGGTTATTAACGGAAACTACGCCTTAGAAGCAGGTTTTAACCCCCTTGAGGATGCTTTGATTATCGAAGGCGCGGAATCGCCTTATATTAATTATCTGGTAGTCAGGAAGGGCGACGAAGAAGACCCTCGGATCAAGGCGTTAGAAGCGGTTCTTTGTTCTCAAAAAGTAAAAGACTATATCAATAAAACCTGGAACGGCAGTGTACGGGGGATCTTTTAGAATACCATCAAGTAAAATCCGCTAACAGATTTTGCTGTCAGCTACCCGACGCCTAAAGGCTTTTTCTAGGGCTTGAGGCGTCGGGTCTCTTTCGAGGCTTGCTCCTCAAGATTTATACTTCATAGAGCCGTGCCAAAGGGATAGCGCTTGGTTTTTGCACCATTCCTCCGAAGAGGAATGGTACGGTTGTTCCAACGCCCTATTCCCCCGGTCTTATAGTCTCTCCATAGACGTTACTTCCCCAGGCTGCGTGGGTCTATTTGACTTTTTAAGTATACATCAAGCAGGCGGGGGGTCAAAGATATTGGTACAAAACATTTTCGTTACGCCTTATATCCCCAGCCCTAAAGTGCGGGGTTTTACGGCAAACCGGATAAAAATTATTCCCTCCCTTCCCCGCAGTTCACAAGCAGGGAAGGGGTTTGACTTCTTGTTAGACGGACCAGCTAAAAGAAAATGTGAGTCCCGTACTGATCTGCTAATACCGCTATGCCTAAGACCGCTACATACAGAGCAAAACCCCACAACCGGTGTTCCCGAACTACTTTGAGCATGAATTTTATTGAAAAGAACCCCACCAACCCAGCGGTAAGGGTTCCTGCAATGTACGGGGTTACGGTGATTTGAATATTCGTCCCTCCGTCAAACAGGTCTTTTAATTGCAGCGCTAAAGCCCCTAAAATTGCCGGTATTGATAGAAGAAAGGAAAAACGGGCTGCAAGCCCTCGATCCAGTTTACAGGTCAGCGCGCCTGAAAGCGTGGAACCTGAACGGGAAATCCCTGGAACGATGGCTATTGCCTGAAGGATACCGATAATAAGGGCGTCAAGCCAATGCATTGTATATTCATTCTTGGTTTTTCTGGAACGCCTCGACAGATGATCTGAAACGAGCAACACCCCTCCGGTAAAAAGAAAAGCAAAACCTAAGTACGCGGCAGATGAAAAGGCTTCTTCAATTTTATTCTTAAAGAGGAACGCAATAATAACAAGCGGTATAGTAGCCAAGATGAGAAACCCCGTAAGCCGCTGGATAGGTTTACGCAGAAGATTCCAAATATCCTGCCATAAGACCACGAACACCGCCGCAAGGGTCCCAAGATGGAGCAGCGTATCAAACAGTAAGACCGGCTCGGATATACGGAAGATTTTTTGTAAAAGAACCAAATGTCCTGAACTGCTTACCGGCAGAAATTCGGTAAGCCCCTGAATAACGCCTAAAACAATAGCCTCAAATATACTCATGTACTAACCCTAACCGTATTATCCAGAGTATGCAAGATATCCGTCCCCGAAGAACGCAGACTCTGTACCGCTTGAGCTATCTGTTGTACCGGCTCTTTGGAAGCGGAAATCCATAGGGCGCCGGGAATTGAAGCGAAATAGGTAATCTGCCGTTTAGCGTATCGGCGGCTGTTCCGACGGACTAATGTTTCTACTACAGATATATCTGATAGGAGCCGATATCTGGGACTGGGTTTTTCTCCAAGGTTCTCGAAAAATTCTTTATATCCAATACCGCGCAATCCAGGATCTTCCGGCGTATAGCCCGCCTCAAAAAGCCGCTGTACTTCCTCCAAAAGACCGGCTCTAAACATCTGAACGCAGCGCTCGTCTATACGGTGGTAGAGTTCTTCCCGCTCCCGTTCAAGTCCGATAATGAGGAAACGATACTTAGGTCTATCAGCAGAGACCCTGTTGACCGGCGAGAACGAACTCAAAGGGCGCTGAGAAAACCGATACACTTCTAACGCCCGAAGAAGCCGGTATACATCATTGCTATGAATCCGCCTTGCGCTTTCAGGATCGCAATCGGCTAATTCCGCCATTAACGCCTTGGTTCCCCGAAGCCTGAGTTCTTCCTTGAGTTCCGCTCTGATCCCGGGGTCTGCGGGAGGCGCTTCAGGCAGTCCCTGTACAAAATGCTTCAGATAAAATCCTGCGCCTCCAGAAACCACAGGCAGCATTCCTTGTCTGGCAATCTCGGTACAGCATAGATCCGCTAGATGTACAAAGTCGCCTACAGTAAACTGTTCATCAGGATTGCGAATATCAATGAGGCGGTGAGGCAGAACCTTCCGCAGTGCCGGAGAGGGTTTTGCGGTTCCAATATCCATTCCTCGATAAACCTGCATGGAGTCTGCGGATACAATCTCCGCTCCGCCATTAGGATGAGCAAACAGCTTTTCCAGCAATTCTGTTTTACCAGACCCAGTGGGACCAAATAAAACCAGCGCCGGCGTCTCAGGTTGTTCCGGCATATCTCAGTTATGCTTCTATGCGAAATTCAATTTGATCCGTAAATAACTGACGAGCCGCAAGGCAAACAACCTTGCCCTCAAACAGTTCTATATCCGGATCATTCAGCATAGAAAGCTGATAAGAACGGCGGGACGCGGCGGCGGTAATTTCATACATATTTTTATCATATTCTCTAAGTTCTTCTACAGGAAATATCATAATGATATAATATACTCTAATAATAAAAATATGTAAATATAGCTGCGGATTTATTGTGCGGATAATACGCTGTTCTGAGGTTGCCTGATATATACTGCTTGACTGTTATTTCTTTTCATTGCATTATTGTTACGTTTTTATCGAATCCGCCGTAAAACCCTGCCCTTGCGGAAGAGCGGCAAAAGATATGTTGAAACCCCTTTGACATTTAGGCAAAGACTAGGTGATAATGAACGTGTTGAAAGACCTGCCCGCGCTGTGCGGGGAAGTAACGTCCTATGGACATGGCGGCTCTGGCGCTTGGAAACAAGGGTGAAACTGCCGTAGAAAAACCCCGCTTAGAAAAAAAAATTTTTAGGTGTAGGGGTAGCTGACCTAACTATGTGTCAATAATGATTTGTAATTATTTGTCCTAACTGAAAATTTTTAGCCATTAGGGTGTAGTCCGTGCAAAATCTATCGAAGTACACTGGATATGGAGGTTATTATGAATCATTGTTGTCAATCTATGGAGCACCCGATATATCCGTCGTCTTTGAAGGAGAAAATATCAGGGGCGAGTATTATTGATCGCAGGGAGATTGAACCCTTGCTGCTTAAAGCCCAGGAAGTGCTTATTTCTTATCAGCAGGTGGTGAATTGCGTTATTGCGGTACGGGATCAAACTGGTCGGGCAGTTAAAATTGCTCCTCCCAAACAGGGAGTTTTCTTTTGCGAGGTATGCCGAAAACATTATTCAGACCCTTCACGAGTCTGGAACACAACCGAATATCCCTGCAACAAGATGCATACCGATAGCGTGGCTGAAGCTCACCGTGCCGGCGGGACCTATATCTATACTTGCGAACTGGGCTTTATTTTCTGGATCAGCCTGATCTATTCTAGGGGACGTCAGATAGGCGCTCTCAGCGCCGGACAGGTACTCTGCATTGAGCCTCAAGAAGCAGTGAAACGGATCTGCGCCATAACCAAAGGAGCCTTATCCGAGGGAGAAGCGCTGAAATATCTTGACGCTATTCCTGCCCGGACCCATGAGGAAATAAAAGCCCTTGTCCAGATGCTTGGATTTTGTGCAGACCAGTTAGCGGCGGATATCGGGGATTATACTGACGGCGTTAAACCTGCTGAACAGACGCCGCGGGGAAAGGCGGCAAAACCAGTCCTTAGAAATGGGGAACCTCAGAAAACGCCTTCTCCCCATTATCCTTTGGATAAGGAGCGGTTCCTCTTGGCGGCGCTTCGTCGGGGAGACTATGAGACCGCCAAGAAGATGCTCCGGGAACTCTTGGACTGCATAGTTATAACCAATCCGGGAAATTTTGATTTTATCCAGCTTCGAGCAATAGAACTGGTGGTTATCCTCTCAAGAGAAGCCCTGAACTCGGAGCAGGAACCGGAGACAACAGAATATCGGCTCACCTTGGAGGTCAATAATCGATATCTTAGAAAAATTCAAGAATCAAAAAATATTGATGAGCTTATCGAGACTTTATATAGTATTATTGAATGTATCGGCGGAAGGATTTTCTCCTTTCAGGGAGTGCGCCATGCGTCGGCTCTCAGAAAAGCGGAGCGGTATATCTGGGAACATTACACCAGAAAGCTCAGTTTGCAAGAAATTGCTGAAGTGTCTGGGCTGTCAGCATCGTATTTTAGTAGTATATTTAAAGAAGAGATGGGGGAAAACCTCTCCAGTTATCTCAATCGGCTCCGGGTAGAAAAGGCGGCGGTTATGCTTACTGAAACCGATTTGTCGTTGAATCAAATCTCAGGAGCCTGCGGTTTTGAGGATCAAAGCTGGTTCTCAAAGATATTCAAGAGTTACGTTGGCGTAAGTCCCGGCAAATACCGGGAACAAGGAGTCGTCATTGAGGTCTAATTGTCAAAATAACGCCAGCGTTTTACAATAAACTACAATACAATAAGGAAAGGATACTTCATTATTAGTACTAAGAGAATTGTAAGGGTTCAGCTCGTATGAAAGAAAAGAAACAACCTAAGACCGGCGTCAACGCTTCAAGCCGGACTGATCCTATCTTGCTCAAGGCATATAAAATGTTGACAGTATACGCCAAAGCTACGGGGGCGATGATTTGTGTGCATGATCACAATTATCTGCCCATTTCTGAAATCTTTAAGGATATTGTCACTGACAAAAACACCTGTCTGTACTGTATGAAACATCGAGTCCAGACTGTAGTAGAAAAGATTCAGGATTTTAATATGTGTCCCTGTAGTGAGATGCACATCAACGGGATCAAAGAATCCAATCGTTTCCGGGGTTCCTACATCTATATGTGCGATCTGGGCTTTATGTTTTGGACGAGTCCTATTTATGCTGAGGATCGTTTTGTAGGTTCTCTGATAGGTTCAGGTTTTCTGGGGATTGATCATCAGGAATCCGCCGCCCAGATGTACCAATTTGGGGAAGGAAAGATTGGTATGGAAGAAATCCAAGAGAAACTTGCGGTATTTCCTCGGGGAGATCCGGAAAAAATAAAAGCCTTGGCAGAGCTTATGCTCATCCTTGCTGAATCCCTCTCTACGGGAAGCGAGGAATATTACAAAACCATGAAGCGCCGGGCGGAACAGCAGTCTGAGTTGTCCGCCAAAATTCAGGAATTAAAGGTCCAGTATCCGGCGGGGTCTCCTCTGCCGGATTATCCGCTGGATAAGGAACGGATGCTGCTGGCGGCTCTCAGGCGCGGGGATAATGAAACAGGACGGCGAATCCTTAATGAACTGCTGGCGATTCTGCTTTTTTCCAATCCAGATCATTTCAAGTATATCCAGTTTCGGGCTATAGAACTGGTTGTACTCCTGTCTCGGACCAACGTTGCTTCCGGCAATACCGAGAAAGCGCTGCTTGAAACAAACAATCAGTATCTCAAGCGGATCCAAAAAGCCCAGAATGTGGAAGAATTGACGGATGTACTTCACAGCATCGTAGAACGCATGGCGGGACAGATTTTCTCGTTCCACGGGGTACGGCACGCGTCGGCTCTGCGGAAGGCGGAACGGTTTATTTGGGAGAATTATACCCATAAGATAAGTCTCCAAGAGATCGCCACTGCTTCGGGATTATCCGCTCCCTATTTCAGTACAATTTTTAAGGAGGAAATGGGAGAAAATCTCTCAAGTTACCTGAATCGCATCAGAGTGGAAAAGGCAAGCCGAATGCTCACAGAAACAGACCTGTCGTTGAGCGAGATCGCGGGAGCCTGCGGTTTTGAAGATCAAAGCTGGTTTTCTAAAACTTTTAAACACTACATTGGGGTAAGTCCGGGAAAATACCGAGGTCAGGGCGGCATGGCTCAGGAACTTTCAGAGAATAATTTTTCAATAAATTGTCGCAGGATTATCCAAGAATAACAAAACATATAACAAAACAGAGGAAAATAAGCGATGCTTGAACTGCAAGAAATTGCACAAAGTCTGCAATCCGGTAAAGCCCAAGAGACGATGGATTTGATTAATCAGGCCCTTGCAGAGAATTACGCGGTCGAGGATATACTGAAACACGGCTTGATTGCGGGTATGACGGCAGTAGAACAGCGGTACCGAAGGAATGAAATTTTTATACCTGAAGTGCTGATTACCGCCAGAGCCTTGAACATGGGCATCCGCCTGCTCAAGCCTATTCTTGATGCCTGTGAAGCCGCTCAAAAAGGAACCGTCGTTATTGGAACCGTGAAGGGAGATATACAAGAAATCGAAAAAAACCTTATCGCGGTTATGATGCGGGGTATGGGGCTGCGGGTCATTGATTTAGGAGCGGCAGTTACCAGCGAACGGTTTATCGCGGCGGCGGAACGGGAAAACGCCCAGATCATCGCGTGTACCGCGGCGCTGACTACCACTATGCCTCACATGAAGACCTTGGTGCAGGCGGTTATTACCGCCAAACTGCGGGAACAGGTAAAAATTATGGTCAGCGGCGCGCCGGTAACCGAACGGTATTGCGAAGTTATCGGCGCCGATCTATATGCTCCGGACGCGGTAAGCGCTGCGGAAATGGCTCAGGCTTACTGTAATGCTGTAGAATCCCGGTCTGCCCCGCCTCAGAGCAACAGACAATCGAGTAAGTAAAAAATCCGCATATATGGGAGGGGAGGGAGGGATAGGAAAACTTCAATATGTGGCTTGGAGGCTATTCTGGTATTTCAAAGCAACCGATTAGTTCCGAAAAATAAAAGGGAGTGGACTGTTTTCGGTAAACGTCCTTATAGGCATAAGGATTAAAAAAGTAACGAATGGGAGTCTAGTATGTCGAAACCTACGACAGAACTCATCTTAATTACCGGTTTTCTGAGTTCAGGGAAAACTACCTTTTTACAAGAAGGGATTGAAGGGTTGGAGCAGTCTAACGCTGCTATTGTTATTAATGAACAGGGACAGTTTAAAGCGTCCGTTGGTTTTTGCAATCAGTCTTCCGTTATGGGCTCTTCATTTTTAACAACCATCGATAGTATGTTGGGGCGTCATTATGACTATATCCTAGCGGAGACTTCCGGGCTTGCCCAACCTTGGGTGCTGAACCAACTGGTGAACGATGCGGAACAGCGGAATCTGGGAAAACTGCGGTTTAGGGGTATGATCTGCGTGATCGACGGGCTGCGGTTTTTGAAACTCTTTTCTTCAGTGGTTTCTATGTATGAACAGGCGGCGTACGCGGATTGTTTTGTATTGACTAAAACTGATTTAGCGAATTCCGAGGATTTGATCAGAATAAAGAATATTCTTAGGATGATCCGTCCTATGGCGCCGGTTTTTATCCGTGAAAAGACCTTGTTTTCTTTCAAAACAATACTGTCCCGAATGTGCGGGACTTCCCTTGGTTTTGAGGCTTCTCAGAAATCCTCTGAGAAAAAGTCTTTTAAGAATATTGGGAAAAAACCGAAATCCACAACCCTTATCCCGGAAACGCCGGTGAGCAGGGAACATCTGGAAATTTTTCTCACCAAAATGGCGCCGAAAACATTTATCTCCGGTTTGCCGTAAAACCCCTGCCTTTAGGCATAGGGATATAAGGCGCACCGAAAAGGTTTTGTAACAACATGCTTGACCTCCTGTCTATCTTGTTGTATACCAAAAAGTCAAATAGACCTGCCCACGGGCGTGGGAACGTTACGTCTATGGATATGGCGGCTCCGGCTCTTGGCAGCAAGGGTGAAACCGCCGTAGAAATACCCGCTTAAAAAGCGGGGAGCAAGCCGGACAACCGGCCCAAGCCCTAGAAAAAACTTTAGGCGGGGGCAGCTGACTGAGTGAAGAAAAAGCGCCCAAAACAGAAAGGAACTGGGTGAACAAGGCGGAAGTCTTGCTCACCTAGTTCAAGCGTTTAAGTGGCGATGCCTTGATGTTTTTTATACTCAAGGTAATTGCCGTGAGTTATGATACCCAGTAATTTTCCCTCTTCTATAATGGGAATGTGATTAATGCGGTGTTTGTAAAAAATTCGTTCTACTTCCCGCATGGTAATGTTTCCGTTTGCGGTAATAACGTTTCTCGTCATATACGCTTTAACCGGCGCGTGCATCTGGGACGCCCGGCGTCCTTTCATAATATCCCGAAGGCTTAAAAAGCCGGAAACCCCTCCATGTTCGTTCAGTACCGGAACCCCGGTAAGATCAATCTGTTCGAGAAAGATAGACGCATCCCGAAGGCTTATATGTTCTTGAATGGTATATGTGTTTCGGGTCATAATATCTCTCGCTCGAGTCGCGGGTTTAAGGGAACATTCTAAATAGGCAAGAAATTCTTGGTGGAATTCCTCGCCGTCTCGATTGGTAATCTTCACAGACGCCGCGAATTGATGTCCGCCGCCGCCGTAGCGCTGGAGCAGTTCGTGGAGATCGATTTTCGCTTTCTGACTCCGAGCGATAACCAAGATCGTATTTTTTTTAGGGATGAAAAAAAAAGCGAAATACGCGTCAGGATTTTCCACCTCCATGACCTTGTCCACTACTGCGGCAAGCCCGTTTATATTATCCGGTAATTCCAGATAGGTTATAAGCAGCGCATGACCTTGAACGATTTTGGTTTTCGCTACAAGCAAGAGCTGATTAAGGATCGAAATCTGATCATCCTCGATAGCGCTTTCAAGAAAAGCTTTTACCAGTTTCAAAGAAGCGCCCATATCCAGAAGATATGCAGAAACCTCAAAATCTTCCCGCCGGACGTTTTCATAAATGAGCCGTCCTGTATCGGCGTACAGTCCGGTTAAGGCGATAGTCGCTTCTTCAGGCAAGAGGGTTATTTTATTTCTTATGGCTAACTTTCCTAAATAAGTAACATTAGCCCCATAGATTGCGCCTTCTTTTTGAGCCCCCAGAATATCGCAGTTTTCCAGATTATGATGATCGATAATCTTGATTTTTGGGTCTGGAGGAGTCTTGATATGATTAAAATATTCTTTTACCCGTGCGGCGACACAGGTATCTACAATAATAATATGTTCAATCTTTTCAACTCTGAGATCGTCAGGATTCAAAAAATCAAAATACTCTTGATAAATATTGTAGAGTTTCCGAGCGGCAGGGTGGATTAAATTACTTTTAACCAGCCGGTAGTCAGGAAAGAGATTTTTTACTAGAATTAAGGATCCTAAACAATCCATGTCCATATTGCTATGACCAAACGCGATGTTCATATACGCCTCATTTTGAGCTCCATTGGTATAGATTAATTCATAATAATACCGTGTTATAGAAAATAATGCAAGAGAAAAAATCAGCGCCCCGGAACTGCATTAAAAAGGCTGAAGAAAAAGAGGAACGGGACAATAGGGAAGCAGCAAGAGGCGGTCTCTCAATTTCTGGACAACCTAATTGAACTTTATAGGTAATCTTTGTATTATCGGGTTATGATACAAAAAAATAACGTATCTTCTTCGGATAGGCTTGGAACCGAGCGGATAGGCGCGTTGCTGATCAAGTTTTCTATCCCTGCTATAATAGGAATGTTGGTCAATGCGATCTATAATATTGTAGACCGTATCTATGTTGGGCAGGGAGTAGACCCTTTAGGCATTGCGGGCATAACCATTGTAATGCCGTTAATGATGATATTGATGGCTTCGTCAATGCTCATCGGCATTGGAGCTAACGCGCTGTTTTCGATTCGGCTTGGAGAAGGGCGCAGAGATGAAGTGACAAAAATAATGGGTCATGCTTTTGCGCTGCTCTTTCTCATACCCGGAATCGTTATTGTGGTATGCCTAATTTTTCTAGACCCAATTTTGATACATGTGTTAGGCGCCAGCGAAGCGGTGTTTCCTTATGCGAAAACCTATCTGCAAATCATTCTCTACGGCGGTGTTTTCAGCGCCATGGGACCGGGAATAAACCATTTTATCCGTTCTGACGGACATCCGAGAACGTCGATGTTTACTCAAATTCTTGGGGCTGTGAGTAATATTATTCTTGATCCGATTTTTATTTTCGTGTTTAACTGGGGAATCGCCGGCGCTGCTTGGGCGACGTGTATTTCACAATTTATTTCGTTTATTTGGGTCATGTTCTACTTTAATTCTAAATGGACAGACCTTCGGTTTCGTCTGGCGGATATGAGGCTTGAATTGAAACGTTCTCTGCACATCATGGCGATTGGATTTGCGCCGTTTGCTATGCAGCTTGCCATTGGGGTAGTCAATATTCTGCTCAACCGCACCTTGTTTTTATACGGCGGAGATATTGCGGTTACTGCTATGGGAATCGTCTATAGTATTCTAGTCATTATTTTTATGCCCCTACAGGGGCTGAATCAGGGGGCCCAGCCGATTATCGGTTATAACTACGGGGCAAAGAAATATGAGCGGGTTAAGAAAACCTTTAAATGGGCGGTTATCAGCGCGACGTTTTTTGTTTCCTTGGGATTTATCGTGGTACAACTGTTTCCGCGGTTTTTCATCAGCATCTTCAGCAAAGAACAAGGAGAACTGATGGAAATGTCTGTCCGAACCATACGGATATGTACGTTAATGCTGCCGTTTCTTGGATTTCAAATTCTCTCGTCCAATTATTTTCAATCCATAGGAAAACCGGTACAGGGAACGGTTTTGAGTTTATCTCGGCAGATTTTGTTCTATATTCCGCTTCTCTTTATTCTGCCTAAGCTTTTTGGTATTCAAGGGGTGTTTTTTGCCATGCCTGCTGCGGATTTAGGGGCGACCATTCTGTCGGCTCTGATTATATGGCGTGAACTAAACCGCCTCAAAGCATAAGCAACAAAAAAATTCAGGGTTTAGGCGTACGCCCAAAACCCTGAATCCTCGTTCTCCAGTCTGATCCGTTAATTAACGGTTAAATTAATTGAAGGAAACGTGATATCTGTTTTACTTATATATGCTGGAATCAACTGGACCCCCTTCCTATGCTTTTGCAGCGTTGTACTCCCTTGCGGCAATACCTGTACTTCAAGATATACAGAGGTAGCTGATCTAAAAACAGGAATAAACATATTCCAAGCGCCATCGGAAGCATTAATCGAAGCCGCTCCTATCAGCTTAGTATATTCCGCATCTTCATACACATAAACAAGGGCAACCAGAGGAATACCGCCAGTAAACGATACCGTACCTCCTAATTCAACTAGGGTTATAGTAACATTCCCAAGATTAATGCCTGATATATTGATATCCTGTACGGTCTGAACTTGAGGCGGCGCTGACGATATACCCTGCCATATTCCATCACGTAATACGTCGTCTCCCTTTGCCCTTACTCGAAGGTACAGAGGCGTCGCTGTTTCAAAAGCTGGAAGCGTCATTGACCATGTACCGTTATGCGTTGTTGATTGTGCTGGCATCGCTGCCGGTAACGGCAGGTCATAGGAATCAACCTGAACAACCCCTATAGGATCCCCAATATAGTTCGGATCCGTATATGCAAATACTTCTAATTCTATCAGAAAATCGATATTGACGGTTTGGAGAACATTTCCGGCTGGAGGGGCTGTTGATTTTTTGAATACAGAGTCGACGCTCACAGTACCGCTCAAGGTGATGGTTTTGGTTAGCTCTTGGGTAAAATCTTTTTCTAACTTGGTTTCCATGTCAGAATAGATGTGAATAATTTCTGTCAGCCCTATGTTTTGATAACTATTATTTATGGTTAGGTCCACTCGGTAATACCCAGGAGTAAGCGTCACCGTACCTGATGCAGAAGGCTGTCCTATTAAATTCTTTTCATCAAAAACCGAGTCATCCTCTGGATTGCCTGCATAATAGGATAATAATACTGGGTCTACATCGAAATTTTCTAATTTGCTTACATAATGATTAAGATTGGTTATTTTTAAAGAAGCGTTTGCTGCGCTTGTATTATTGGATGTATGGGTTACATTATAAGAGAAAAAACCTACCTTCCAATTCTCATACATTACCGCTGGATTAGCTGAATTCGTTTCATAGTCTGCATCAGATATACTTGAATTCCGCCGGTACATACCCGCTGTTATTTGGATAGTTTCCTCTAACTCACCGTTTTCAGGAATGGTTATCTCTTTGTAACCCATTGCCGCCGGATGCTGCGTTCCATCAGAGAATGTTATATATCCTGTAGCAGTAACGTCCCAGGGACCTCGTTCCCCCAGATCAGTGATTTCTACGGTATTTCCAGTTGAAATTGGATAGTTAAAGGGTCCGCTTCCTTCTGTAGGCGTATCAGGTTTCCCCTTAAAAGTCACCATATAGCTCGTAAAATCCACATGGGGAAACAGGGTTCTGCTGTCCCCGCCCGGGGCGGCAACCGTGATGACCACCCCGTTTTTGGCAATGTCGCTCTGGGTTTCCGGAGAGGTCAGTACATTTGAACAAGCGGTCCATACCCATAAGCTCGCCGCCCCAAGTGCAAACAAGCCGTACTGGTTAAAAAATTTTCTCATCTATCATTTCTCCTATTTCGTAACCGTAAAGATTTTTGATTCTGAATAAGGCTCGCTTAACCAAGGTTCAGGAGTTTGAGACGCGTTTCTCCTATAAGCGATCACGGTCAATATATGTTTACCCGGCTGGCTATAGTTTTCAGCGTCTATTGTAAAAACATATCCATTATTCCCTTGAAGCAATCCATCTATGTACCATTCGTAGGTATACCCTGTATTGGCGGCATTAGGTTCAATAAAATCAGGATTTACAGACATGGTTATACTTCGGGGATGGTCTGTTCCGGTCTTAGAGATGACTAATCCGTCGTTTTGCTCTGAGTCAAAAACCGGACGGTCAATAAAGGCGTCTTCATTGTTTAATTCCACCAAAAATCCCGCGGAACCGCCTAAAGCTATACAGCCCGCAAGGACCCTAACGTCTTTCCGGGGCATGAAAAAGCTGATGATATTACCATTTTCTATAACATCCTGTAACTGAATAGTTTTGACAATTGTATTAGGCCCATCCTTTAACTGAACTACAACATTACTGTTTAATTGTTTGTCTGAAGGGACCCTTATTTTCAGTTTGACCTCATCCCCTGTATTTGCCCTTAATCCGTCTGTTGCAGGAACCCGTTCTATAGTACCCCCTCCAGATACGCCGTCTACAATCTCAAACTCTCCAGATGCGGATTCAGCCACGGCGTTTACCGTAACGTCCGCGGCAGGCATCGTAAAAGTAGCGGATAATTTGTTTTCATTAAGCGTATACAATACTGGTACGTTTCCCTTCTTAACGGTTACGCTGGATACAGGGCTTGAGAACACCAGGGTTACGATAGCGCCTTCAGCAACCCTCGTAACATTAGGACTTATCAGTGTCTGAGCTGACGGATCTACAATAACTTTATGAGGAGACAAAACAAATTCCGCCCCTAACGTAACATCTGACGCAGGCAATGGGAAAGAAGCGGTATACGATAATACGTCGTTTTCTATTTTTTCCGTTGGAGTTATCGGTACCATATCGGCGCTTCCAATAGTATACCCCAGGGACCCTACTTTTAATCCGTATCCCTGGTCAGGAGTTATAGTTAGTTGTATAGCAGTTCCCTCAATATCCCGAGAAGTATTCAATGTTATAGCGCCATTGGATAGTTCAGGGATGGTAACTCCATAGGTCGCGGAACCTGGGCTCTCGGTGTTATCAGTAGGGCATCCAGTAAAAAACAGAACCGAAATACATGTCAGCGGTAATAGAAACGCCGTCAAGCCAAATTTGGATATTTTCATAGCAAGCCTCCAATAATCAACATTTTAGAGAAGAATTTATATTGAAGAAGAGAGAAAAATCAACAAAATATATAAAAAACTTCTCTATAAATATATTCACATAAAAAATAAGAGAAAACAAGAAGATTGTCAAGGGTAACACCAATAAAGTCAGATGTGTTGCCAAACTAAAGGTATGGTATGTATGGTTTCTGCAAAAAACAGGAGGATCATCATTGCATAAGCGTACTGCTTTTGATAGGCTATTGTTATGATTGTGATGAAATTCGGGGGAAGCTCCGTTGCAAATGGGGAACGGATCCGCCATGTGGTTGATATTATGAAGCCTGAGCTGAAACGGAAGCCGGTACTGGTCCTATCCGCTATGGGAGATACAACGGATCATCTTTTAGAGGCTGCTGACGACGCCCTATTAAAAGGCGTTGTATCAACGGATATAATTGGAAGGCTTCACAGCAAAACTATAAGAGAACTAGGACTAGACCCCGGGGTTCAACGTGATATTGATCCCCTATTACAGGAATTACAGCATCTCCTGCTGGGGATATCTATGATTAAGGAACTGACCTGTAGGACTAAAGATTATCTTGTATCCTTTGGGGAACGGCTTTCAGTGCGGATTGTTGCGGCTTATTGTAATGCGGTTCATATAAAAGCTCAAGCTATGGATGCCTGGGAGACGGGGTTTATTTCAGATTCCAATTTTTCTTCTGCGGAACTCTTAAAAGAAAGCTGGGATAAGATTCCTCAAGCCTTAAATCCTATTCTTGACAAAGGAATTCTGCCGGTGGTAACTGGATTTATCGCTAAGGATCAACAGGGAAACATCACGACTCTGGGACGAGGCGGCTCGGACCGAAGCGCTACGATCATCGCCTCTGCATGCAAAGCCGAAGAAATACAAGTCTGGAAAGACGTAGACGGAATTCTCACCGCAGACCCCAGAATCGTGCCGGAAGCTCAACCGGTGGAAACCGTAACCTACGAGGAAGCGGCGGAATTAGCCTATTTCGGCGCTCAAGTGCTTCACCCTTGGGCTATGCGTCCCTGTATGAAATCAGGAACCCCGGTATTGGTGAAAAATTCCTACAATCCTAATGCTCCGGGAACCCGAATTCTTTCGGTGCGACCAGAACAAGCCGCTCCTGTACTGGCTATTACATCTCGGAGAAACGTAATCCTTGTGGATATCGTCTCTACTCGAATGTTGGGGCAGTACGGGTTTCTGCAAACCGTATTTGCTGATTTTGCTAAACACAAAATCTCGGTGGATATGGTGGCTACCAGCGAAGTTTCTATTTCAGTGACCTTAGATTCGATTTATGATCTGGAACCGCTTATGGCGGACCTGCTCCGAATCGCCGCAGTAGAGGTGAAAACCAGCAGGGCTATTGTTACCATTATCGGAGACGTACACCGGTCTTCAGAGATTCTTCAGCGGGCGTTTCAGGTCTGCGCTCAGTCAGGCATACAGACCCAGATGGTCTCTCAAGGCGCCAGTAAGGTGAACATCAGTTTTATTGTAAACGACAATCAAGCAGTGGAAGTCGTCAAAGGACTGCACAAAGATTTTTTTGAAAATAAGCAGGCGTAGTTTATGAATATAGCTATTATTGGATACGGCAAAATGGGGAAGCTCCTGGAGGTACGGGCTTTAGAACGGGGACATCAGGTTGTGGGGATAGTAGAACCCTATACCTTGGATAAAACAAGTCTTTCAGGTTCGGTAATCTGCAAAACCATTGCCGAACTTAAAGAGCCTGACCTAGGGATTGAGTTTACCCGTCCAGATACCGCAGTTCCGAATATCAAGGACTTGATAAATCGGAAAATTCCTGTCCTGGTAGGCACTACCGGATGGTATGATCAGCTTGACCAGGTGAAACAGGCTGTGGAAAACGCGGGAGCTTCCCTGCTCTGGGCGTCTAATTTTTCTTTAGGAGTGCATCTCTTTTATCGTATTGCGGGGTTTGCCGCAAAATTGGCGGATCCCTTTCCTGAATACGACGTAGGCGGCTGGGAAGCCCACCACAACAAAAAAGCGGACAGTCCTTCAGGCACAGCGAAAACCTTGGTAGAACGGGTTCTTGCGGAAATGACCCGCAAGCAAAAGCCGGTTTGGGAAATTCTGCAAAGACCTCCCGCCGCGGAAGAGCTGCATTATCCAAGTCTCAGGCTAGGCTCCGCGCCGGGAATCCATACCCTGATTTTTGATTCCCCGGCGGATACTATTGAAATAACCCATACCGCCCGCAATCGGGAAGGACTTGTTTCCGGGGCCCTCACCGCTGCGGAATGGCTCTTGTCCTGTCCCCGCCCGGGAGGTCCTGCCGGGGAAGCCCGCCGAGGAGTCTTTACGATAGACGACGTGTTAGGCAGTCCTCTGTAGGAACTGCTTATTCCCTCAAAATAGGTTCTCAGGGAACTCGACAAAATCTAAGAAGTTGTTTAATTTAAAAGATATGCTGGATTATCGTGAATATCTTGCGGATTGGCCTGATATGCCGTATCCGAATTTTATCGCTTGGCTGGATGATATTGAGGCTAAATGGCGGGATAGAACCGCGCTTTATTACCGTTCAGGAAAACAAAAAGATTTTACTGCCTGGACTTACAAGAAGCTGGCAGACGAATGTCGAAGAATAAGCCGGGGGCTTCTGTCGGCGGGGCTTGCCAAGGGAGACCGAGTTGGGTTATGGGCAGAGAATCGTCCTGAATGGATGGCGGTTTGGATAGGCGCGGCTCTTGCGGGGCTGGTTATTGTTCCGATTGATTTTCTTATATCCGAGCAGGAATGTCTCAATATATTACGCATAACCAAGGCGCGAGGATTTTTTCATTCTACAAGGAAACAGGATTTTGCGGATTCTCTGAAAAGTCAGGGGTTTTTCCTTGAGGTTTCCCTTGGTTTAAGCAGTGAACCGAACAGCGGGTTTGCTGAATTTGGACGGCAAGCGGATAATCAGCCCCTTCCGTCGGCGCAGGACATTGCAGAGCAGGATCCGGTATCCATTGTCTTTACCTCAGGCACAACCGGATTCGCCAAAGGCGTAACCCTGCATCATAAGGGGATCATTGCTAATACCAGCGCGGCGATTTTGTCTTTGCGTTCTTATCCTCAAGATGTGTTCATTAATGTCCTGCCTCTCCATCATACCTATCCTACAACCTGTTCTTTTATGGCTCCTCTTTCGTCTGGGGCTGCTACGATCATCGTCGAAAAACTCGTTGGCGACGTGGTTGTGCGGGATATTCGGGATGCAGGAGGAACCTTTCTCATTGCGGTACCCCTGCTTTATGACAAAGTGATGAATGCGATTGATCAGAAATATCAAAAGCTGCCGGGAGTTCTTCGGGGAGTTCTGGATATATTACGGAAGATCGCATTGAGCGAAGCAAACAAAGGGCGAATCGGTTTCGGCAGAGCAGTATTCAAATTTATTCGAGAAAAAGCGGGACTTGCGTCGATTCGGATCATGGTCGCCGGCGGCGGTCCTTTGAGTTCAAAAACTGCGGATTTTTTTGATTCATTCGGATTCAACATGGTTCACGGCTATGGGATGAGTGAAAACAGTCCGCTTGTGAGTGTAAATACGCCTTGGCACAAAAATAACCGTTCCGTAGGGCTGCCGGTTAAATATACTGACGTCAAGATCCTTGATAAAAACCCGGAAGGAATCGGTGAAATTGCGGTCAAATCCCCGTCTCTCATGCTGGGATACTACGAAAATCCTGAAGCCACTGCGGAGATGTTCACTGAAGACGGGTATCTGAAAACAGGAGATCTCGGGTATCGGGACGAAAAAGGGTTTATCTTTATAAACGGCAGAAAAAAGAATCTCATTGTCAGCTCTGGAGGCAAGAATATTTATCCTGAAGAGATTGAGGCTCACTTTGAAGGCTCTCGTGTTGTGGGAGAAATATTAGTAGTAGGCAGAAAGGAACAGGAATTCGGGGGAGAGCAGATTTTTGCGGTAGCGGTTCCGAATTTTGATGCCCTTGCTCAAGACTATCCAGATAAAGCGTTAGACGATGGATTTCTAAAGGATCTGGTGAAAAAAGAAATTGAACAAATCAACCGCACCCTTGTAGCGTATAAAAAAATATCTGATTTTACCATACGCCGGGAAGGGTTTGAAAAAAACGCTCAACAAAAAATACGGCGCTTCCTGTACAAGCATTACGAGAATCCGTCATAAAAGCATAGGTCTTCCGCCGGCATAACCGGAGCGTTTTATGTTACACCAATACCTGAGCGGCTATTTTCTGAGCGGAAGCCTCATCAAGCAGTTTGCCAATGATCTCAATAGCCCACAGAGCGGCGGTTCCAGCTCCACGGCTGGTAATGATAGTTCCGTCAGTAACAACCCGTTCTTCAGACCATTTCGCGCCGGAAACTTTTTCCTCTAAACCGGGGAAACAGGTAAAACGCCGATCCTTGAGAAGTCCCAACGGGGCAAGCACCACCGCCGGAGACGCGCAGATAGCGCATACCCATTTTCCCGCGCCAGCCATGTCCTGTAACAAGCTGTTTACTTCTTTGCAGTCCCTTAGATTAGGCGCTCCGGGGATCCCCCCGGGAAGCAGAACCCCGTCCCATGAAGCGGCGTTGAACCGCCCCTGTTGCGAGAGATCTCTAATGGTAGTATCCGGAATTACCGGTATTCGGTGAGAACCCTTCACGGTTTGCTCTCCGGTAATCCCTGCGGTACACACCTCAATTCCTGCTCGGCGCAGATAATCTATGGGGGTAACAGCCTCAACTTCCTCAAAACCTTCAGCTAAGAAAACCAATACCTTTTTTGCCATATAAACTCCTTGGGTATAGTATACCTAACATACCGCTTATACACAAGCGCAATGTTCGTACTCACTACTTTAGGACACCCCGGTCCTGGGAATGGATAACCCCAATGCGGCAGAAAACTCAGCCGGGGTCAAGAAGTTCAGGGCTTCTTTGGGTCTGTAAAAATGATATTTGTCCAGCCAGGAATCCACGACCTCCCGCAATTCACCGACGTTCATCGGCTCATAATGATAGCCAAGGCATTCCCGCTGAAGCGTGCCGAGTCCTTCATATTTTCACTGCCGTTGTCATTGACGATTTTGACCTGTTTTCCAAAACGGGCGGCTGCTTTTTCAAGGCGGTTTTTGCGTTTCGGCTTGAAGGCGAGGAAGCGATATGCATCACCGCCTCTTTGCTGTAGGGGTCTAGGGCGCAAAAGGCGCAGTGTTTTTGCCCTAACAGATACACGCGCTTCATGTCGAACCCGATAAGCCGCCGCGCGCCTTCAGGTTAGAGGGCTTTCTTTTACGTTCATGGGCTTTTAAGGCGGCTTTTGAGCGCTTTGTACGCCCTTTCGTGTACGCCCTGAAGAACAGGTGTTCCCGCGCTATGAGCCTTCCCAGGGCGGCCGCGGAGGGTACGGAGGCTTCCTCCCGCTCCCGCAGGAGGACAGGCCGTATTTTTTTCGCCGAATAGCCGGGGTCCGCTTCCCGTACCGCCCGTACTGCCCGGACCAGTTCCCGGGAATACTCAGGTTCCCGCTTCCGTTTCGGGACGGTTTTCTTGTTTTCCAGAGAAGACAGCCGCTTGGGGTCATACCGCCCTTTCGCCGGCAGAAGCAGGAACGGCGGATGCCGAAATGCCGGCAGGCGAGCTTCGCGTCAGGCTGTCCGGCAAGCGAAAACCGCGGCGGCGTG
>JAITHD010000006.1 GCA_031280155.1 Treponema sp.
TGCATGCATTCTGATAACCCTGCTTCTAATCTAAGCGCTTAATATTTCCGGTTCTTCGGAAATTAAAAATCGGATCAAAGTATTTTTCCATGTCTACCCGTTTTGTGATCTGTTTCAAAACAATCTTGTACACAAGAAAGGACAACCCAATAGCCCCGACAAATATGACCGGCATCCCCCAAGCCGCGGCGCTTTCCGGCAGTACCGGCGCAATCAATTTGAAATAGACGATCATAAGCGTTACTAAGCTGACCATTGTGATCAGCAGATTGAAGACCGTCGCCCCGAGTATAAAAAGCAAGGTATTGGTTTTCTTACTCATAATGACTCCTCATTTTTTTGAAGATTTGGACTGATAAAAATTGAGATTAATAAGATAATACAACAGACTACCACACTGGCATCCGCGATATTGAAGGTAGGCCACCGGTCAAATCCCAGCAGCCCGTAGAATTTGACGCTGATAAAGTCAACTACCCCGTCAGGACGAAAGATACGATCAATAATGTTTCCCAAGCCCCCGCCGATGATGCCCGCCACAACCCATCGCTGGAGGGAGGAAAATTCCTGAGACTTGAAATAATACCACAGCAGAAAGCCCAGCACAATAATAGGCAGCACAATAAACAGCCCGGGACGAACCGCTTCAGGCAGATTATGACCAATACTGAAGGCTATAGCCTTGTTGCGGACGTGAATGATCCAGAGCAAATCGTTGCCGAACAGTTCAATCGGCTCATGCCCTAACCCGTAAAGAGGTATGGTGTTTACAATAACCATTTTAACTGCCTGATCCAAAAGAACTACCAGAAGGGTCAAGAGAAACGGCAGGGTTTTGTTTTTATCAATGAATTGCATCATCCCTCATAATCCTGTAAAAACATCAATAAATTCAACATCTATCTGTAATTGATCGGCGCATTCTTCCATGATATGCCGAACCCCCCATATTTCTGTTGCATAGTGTCCGCCGGCAATCATATTAATTCCTCCTTCAAGACATTCATGATACACCTGATGAGACATCTCGCCGGTAACGTAGAGATCGACTCCCTCCTGAATCGCCTGCAAGACTTCATTCGCGGCGCCTCCAGAAATCACCGCGGCAGTCCGATTTTCCCGAACCCCGAAAGGATAGACCCCCAAAGGAACGCGATCCATAAAACCGATGCGCCGAACCGCGTCTTCAATAGCCAGAGGTTCCGCAAGGTTTCCTTTATACCCTATTTTACGTCCATGATACAATCCAAAAGGTTCAGCCTCGGTAATACCAAGAAGTTTTGCAAGACTAGCGTTGTTTCCCCATTGAGGATGCTGATCCAGGGGTAAATGTACCGCGTATAAGGCAAGGTTGTGGTCTAAGAGGAACTGGAGCCGCCGGCGGTGATTGCCCAAGACCTGCTGAACCGCGCCCCAGAACAGTCCGTGGTGGACAAAAAGCATCCCCGCTCCGGACAGGGCGGCTTGTTTAAAGGTTTCCAAACAAGCGTCAACCCCAAAAGCGATTTTCTCGATTGAGCCGCCGTCGTTATCCACCTGTAAACCGTTAGACGACGGGTCTATAGCGCTGAAACTTTCGATATCTAAAAGACTCTTAAAAAACCCGTCTAATTGTTGGCTTGTCATGGTGAAAGTATACCCTCAAGAGACGGTAAATTCCAGACCCTGCCGGCTTCAAAATGGATATTTTCTAAGAATCGTTCCTGAGACCCTAAAAGCGCTGGAACCTTGACCCTGTTCTGGGGTTCCCCAGATAGAACCAGCCCGGCAAAGGCGGTTATCAAAGCAGCGGTTCCTTCTATAAATTCGCTGTTTTTCCAAAGCCCTTGTTTGCTTCCTGAAAAAAACACTCTATAGAGCGGATATTTTGCCGGATAATCTGAATAATCCAAGATCCCCGCGCCGTTTACGGCGGCCATAGCGGCTGCTGAACTGGAACTATGGATAGTTCTGACAATAGGCTGATACCGTTGCTCCTGACGCTTGATAGCAGCCGCCCGATCTGAAACCAAGAAAAGCGTCGGCACTAAAGGGCGGAGAATCCGCTCAATACCGATCATTTTTTTAGGCTTCAAGTTGAGTACCCCCTTGGCAACGCCGGTCCAAAGGTTCTTGAACCATTCAACCGCCGCTTCAGGAGGCATCGGAGGCTGCCGTTCTTCGACTTTATACACAGACCAGAAAGGGCTTTCTACTGCAATAAGCCCTTTTATTTCAGGATTCTGCTTGAGCAGTTCCGCAGACTCGCCGATATAGACCGCCGCAGACCCGCTGAATCCGTATCCAGCTAAAAATATTGTATTCTTATCGGTACTTGCCTGTAAAAAAACTAAGTTATCCTCATTTTTAATATAGGAAAGCAGAAAAAGAATGTCTTCTGTCCGTTCTCCCTCAAAGGTTCGACCTAAAATATTGGATTCTTCAAATTGCGTACCCATGAGGAGAACCCGAAACAACCGAATCACCGTTCCTAGTGGGGAACTGTATTTTTTCCCTGCTTCACCAACCGAAGGAAAATCAAAATTACGGCGGGAATACGCAATCACCGTAAAACCTTGGGCTTCTAAAGCTCCGCATATCTTATCAACTGCGGTAATAGAACCGATTGCAGGAGGAACCACGAACAAAAGAGGGCGCTTCCGCGGGATCGATGGATAGGTTTCCTCAGAGGGACCATAAATCCGAAGGAAAAACTCTGCTTTTCGGGCTTCATGTCTGACCCTTACGGCGGTCACTCCTTGAGTCGTCAAATCCGTATTGATTGCCGGCGCAAAATACAAGGCTATAACTAGACTTATACCGAGAAACCCTAACATTATCCCAGTACGTCCCAGCCCTAGATACGGGGACGGATCGTTCCAATCGCGTTTCAGCAGCGAAATAAGCCCTGAAAGATTATGGATATTCACAACAATCACGACAGCCAGCAAGGGAAGACTTTCAGGGCGAAACCCATAGACCGGAAACAAAGCGATTCCGCTCACCAGAGCCAAAGGAGGAAACAAGACTATTCCCTCCAAATTCTGCAAATCTTTCACAAAAGGACGGCTCAACGGTACGAGGATGAGAACCGCAATAAATAATTCAAGAATTTGTATTTCCCGCATCACGTATCTGAATACTACACGGTCCGCTTCTTACTGTCTACTATCTACTAAGCGAGCTATCATTAGATCAAGGCGCTGGATTATTTCCCCGGTATCCGCACCGGCGGCTCTAAGCCGGCGCCGTTCGGTTTTAAGGACTTTCAGGGTTTCGCCCAATGCTGGAGACCAGAGGGTTTCCAACTGCTCCCGAAGCCGCGCTGTCAGTCGCGGACACCCGCCGGAAGTGGAAATTCCCCCGACCAATTCGCCTCGGCGGACAATCCCGGGAAAATAAAAGGTACACAGTTCAGGATCGTCAACTACATTTACCGGGATATTCTGTTTTTTTGCGTCTTCCCCTACCTGACGGTTTACTTCCGGCTTGTCTGTAGCCGCAATAACCAAGGCTGCTCCCGACAGCTCCGCCGCTCCTGTATAGGCGTATTCCCTCAAGGCAATAGGCGGACTGAGCGCACGGATTTCATCTGACGCCGACGGATCCAGAACCGTAATAGCTGCGCCGAAATCAAGGAGGGTTTTGGCTTTCCGGGCTGCCGCTGCACCGCCGCCTACTACAACGCAGCGCTTTCCGGTTAAATCGATAAAAAGCGGAAAATAAGACATTTTAAAGACAGTATCTTTTTTCCATATCTTTTTCAAGTCTTTTTTCTTTTCTATTTTATGGGCAGGAACTTTAAATTATTTCTGAGGGTTTTGATATTGTTGCTGTAGGTTTTTCATCATTAAATTTTTTGAAATCTAAGGAGTTAATCTGAAAAATAAACTGATTTTTTAGAACTCCCCGTAGTTCATTGACCTTTCCAGCAGGTTCAACCTTGAATAGATAAAAGAACCCTAACCGCAGATACCGCTGCCTGCGATTAGGGGGTTGCTTATGCCTGCCGTTCCTTTTTTTCTTGTAGTTCCGCCTCTTTTTTGTCAATATTTACTTGGGCGGCAGTGATTTCATCAAGTATTTTCCGAATTCCCGGATCGTCAGCGCTGACGCTTTCAAGCTGTTGTACTATAAAGGCTTGATACACCTCTTTTCCCAAGGTATCTATCTGTTTTTCGATATCCCCTTTCAATTTTTTAATCTCTAGCATTAAGACGCCCTGTTCTCCTAGATTCTGTGCTTTGGCGCCGGCTTTAGAGGCTAATTCTTTTGATGTCTGGGCGCTTTGTTCCAGAAATCCCTTCATTTTTTCACCAATGCCCATAGTTTGCTCCTTAGATTAAATAGCAGTCAGTTACCCCTTGCCTAAAGGCAAGGGCTTGGGGCTTGTTCCGGCTGCCCGGCTTGCTCCCCAGGTTTTCTACTTCCTTCCCGCTTTTCTTTTTTCTTTTTTCTTTTTTCTAAGCGGGGTATTTCTACGGCGGTTTCACTCCCGTTACCGAGAACCAGAGCCTCCATATCCATAGACGTTACTTTCCCGCACCGCAGGGGTAGATGGTTCCCTAATTGTTCCAATTTATTGCCGCGTTCAGTTTGTGTATGCTGCTTCAAGATTGCGCCGGGCCTGCTGGAGGTCCACTGCGTCTACTTCTTTGAGAAACCCATGTTCCTGTTTGTAGTTCTTCTCGGTTTTGTACTTATGGGCATAGAGGGCTTCTCTATTGTCTTTCACGGTTTTGAATGTTGCAATCCGTTCCGCAAACATACGATTATACAAAAAGCGGCGGCAACCGATGATTTTATTGAGAAAACCACCCGGTGCTTCGGTCGGATATAGTCTGACTTTGAACACTCTTTGTATACGCATAGTTTTATTCTAACCTATCTTTGCCTCAAGAGCAAATGAGTTTTCAACCTATCCACTGCCGCTCTGCCGCTTATATCCCTATACCTAAAGCCGGGAGCTTTACAGCGCTTTTGATAAAACAAAGAGAAATAAACCGCCCTGGGCTGCGCCGCCAGACGAGCTGAGAGCGCATATTCCACTGGCGGTTACGCTGTTATTGCCCGGTTCCGGTAAAACTTGCAAGCTGGCTCTTGACTTCCTCGACAAGACGCACAATGCCTGCCTGAGTAAGCTGGGTCCGGTAGCGTTCTACCGCTTCAACAGGGTCTGGGGTTTTGCCAAGCATGATCTGAACCCCTAATTGAGCGTTCACATTAGTAATTGCGGAAATCTCGGTATTAACCTTTGACGGATCGAAACTAAATCCTACATAAGGATTATTAATAGCCGTCTTGGTCCACGCCGCATTCAGGGTATAACGCCGGGGATCCTCGGTAGCATAGGGAATATTGAATCGGTCGTTCCGCAAAGACCAGACCGCAAAGCCCCCAGCGTCTCTATCTTGGTTGTAGCTGGCGGGACGGACCGCAAAATTATTTACCACATCATATTGTCTGCCCTTAATGCCGTATTGGATCAGCTCGTAGTAAGACTTGTCGGTCATAAATTTCTCAATAACCATGAGGGCTCTGGCAGCATTTTTTGAATTGGCGCTGATTATCGTACTATTTTCAACTCCTAACTTGCGTATAATCTTGTTTTTCCCTTCTGCAATGCACCAGAAATCGGTTTCCACCCCGGGTTGAGCTTGCTGGAGCGCACCGTAATTGCCGGTCCAGTCAGGCTGATGGGTGATAAAACCCCCGCTGTTTCCATTGTTGAAATTGTCTTTAGCGGAAATCTGAGACGCTAGGATATCCCGCTGCCAGTACCCTTTGGCGTTCCATTCGTGCATCCGTACCGCCCAGTCCTTAAATTCTTGGGTAAACCCCGGGTGAAGCACGTCCTTGAAATTACGGGGACTTGAAGCAGCCAGATACAGTTGGGTATACGAGAGTCCCGGCGCGTCAATCCATTCACCGGTATGGGCGACCATCAGCCGGTACAAATTATTAGCCTCAACAGCATTGCCGTTCAAAGGCGGAAACTGTTCATTTTTTACCACTCCTTCCATATAGGCTTCCATTGTTTCCAAGGATGTAATTGCCGGAAGCCCGTATTTTTCCCGCAAATTCCTGCTGGATACATACCCATAGGGGGTGAATTCACTGTAGAGCGTGGGAACTCCGTAAATTCTCCCTTTGAATTTGGTTCCGTTCCATGTTTCTTCAGGTATGGCGGACTTTAAAACAGGCGCGGCGGTTCCCAGCAGGTCTGTAATGTCCGCTAACGCTCCCTGGGCAGCTAGGGTATAATAAGGAGCCGCAGAGTCAGGCGAAGCGTGAGCCATATCAAAGGACTCTCCTGAAGCGAACAGGAGCGGATATCGGGTGGCTACTTCAGGCCAGTCGATATACTTTATCTCCAGCGTAGTGTTCAGGTCTGCTTTCAGTTTGGCGTTGATTGCCTTGAGAATATCCTGATTAGCCGCTCCCTCGGCGCCCCACAGGTAATAAACCAGCTTCACTTCTCGGGACATATCACTTCCCCCAGTGCCTCGGGAACCTGCGGTTCCGCCTCCGGCGTGAACAAACAGGGACAGCCCCATAAAACCAATTAAAAACAAGACAAGTTTTTTTTGCATAGTATCCTCCAAAAATAATATTTATCGGCGCTATGCGCCGAATATACGGTAGTATGTCCCTTAACCCTTCACGGCTCCGACGGTTAAGCCGGAGACAAAATAGCGCTGAACAAAAGGGTACAGCAGAATAATGGGACCTGTCGCCAGAACCGCCACCGCCATTTTAACCGACTGGGTAGGCAAATCCGAAGTGTCGATAACCACTCCTTGGGCGATCAGCGTTTGAATATTGACCTGATTGACCATTTTCTGCAAAAAATACTGCAAAGGGTATTTACTGGGAGTTTGGATATAGAGCATGGCGTTATACCATTCGTTCCAGTATCCTAGAGCGGAAAACAAGCCGATAGTTGCCAGCGCGGGAACCGCCAGAGGAAGAAATATTCTCCAGTAGATATAAAAATCTCCCGCGCCGTCTATAGTCGCGGATTCATAAAGGGAATCAGGAATGGACTTCATAAAGTTACGCATAAGAAAGACAGACCAGGCGCTCATGACGCCCGGCAGGATCATGGAAAAAACGCTGTCTTTAAGATGCAGGTATTTGACCATAAGAATATAGCTGGGGATAAGTCCGCCGCTGAAAAGGGTGGTAAAATAAATGAAAAAAGAGAAAACATTACGATACTTAAAATCCTTGCGGTTAAGCACATATCCAGCCATAGACATAAAGAACAGCGCAAAAAAGGTTCCGAAAGCAGTATTGAAAATCGTTATTTTATATGCATCGATGATTTTTTTCGGATTCCCCAGAAGATACTGATATGCCGAGACGCTCCGAGTATTGGGAAAGAGCTTGTAGCCTTCAACCACGATTTCCTGTTCAGTCATAAATGACGAGGATATCATAACCAGAAAGGGGAAAAGACAGGGAAACGCGAATAATCCTACCAAGCAGTAACAGATGAATTTCAGCGCTTTGTCGTCTAAACTGATAGTAATGCCATGTTTTTTCATGTCAAAAGCTCCATTTCTAAAACAACGAACTATCCGGTTCGATTTTTCTAATGATGTTATTCACCGTTAGAACCAGAAAAAGTCCGAAAAGGGATTGATAAAACCCTACCGCGGCGCCCATAGAAAAATTAAACTGTCCTACAAGACTTCGGAACACATAGGTGTCAATAATATCCGTCTGAGGATACAAGACGGAATTGGTTCCAATAAGATTGTAAAACAGATCGAAAGATCCCTTGAGAATGCCTCCCATGCCAAAAAGCACCAGGAGGATAAAGGTCGGTTTCAACATAGGCAGTGTGATAAACCATATCCGTTTCCAGTTGTTTGCCCCGTCAATATAGGCGGCTTCATAGAGTTCCGCGCCAATACCGGTTATAGAAGCCAGGTACACAATCATTCCGTACCCTGTACCTGCCCATATCTTAAAACCGGTAATTATATACTTCCAAACCCCCGGATCCGCGTAAAACTCGTAACGCTCAAATCCAAGCTGAACCAGCAGGGTATTGAAAAACCCATAATTATAATTGAAAAAATTATAGGCAAAGACTCCGACAATAACCATAGATATAAAATGGGGTAAAAGTATAATTGATTGGGTAGTTTTTTTATACCAAGGGCTGCGGATTTCAGAAAGCATTACCGCCAGGGCTATCTGGAACACATTGCCCAGCCCAAGAAAGACCAGATTATACAGGAGGGTATTTTTGGTAATATTCCAGAGATCGCCGTTCCGTACCAAAAAATCAAAATTCTTAAACCCCACAAAGGGACTTTTGAAAATTCCCCTTGTTACATTGTAATCCACAAAGGCAATATACGCTCCCGGCATTGGGATATAGTGAAAAATAATAAAATACAGCAGCGCAGGCAGCAACATAAGAAAAAGAACCCTATTTTTTCGGATTTCATCAAATATGGTTTTCCGCCCCAGGGTTTTCCCAATCATTTTTTCAAAACCTCTCGCTTTATCAATTATGGTGTAAAACAAATTTAGTGTAAAAGCTGAATTGAGAGCTGTCAAGAAAAATCGTACAAGCCTATAAATGGTATTACCTTGCCCGCCAGCCAAGGTAATGGACTTCCGCCTCTTTGACCATATCCCCAGAGGCTTCGGAAACAGGTTTATTCGGTTTGCCAAAAAACCTTATAGAAGAACCCCTTTAAGGCTGGGGATATAAGGCGCGCCGAAAACGTTTTGTACCAAAGCAAGCCAATTTATTAGCTTTAATTTGCATTATTATTATGCTAATCTAACTTATAGGTGTCAACTGGTTTTATGAAAAAAAGATGCTTTTTTGAGTTTTAGAAAAATTCAGCCCTTTGCATGAATAAACTCAATCCGCCCACATACCGCCCCGGAGGTCTTAGACCCCGCAGTATGAGGCAATAAAAACCCCGCCCATTGGGAATAAAAAAACAGCATTTTATTTCATTCCTTGTTGAAATTTATCAATAACAGGTATATTGTGACTAGTATTCTCCCGGCGGCGCGGTATAGGGCTGGGAAAAAATGTTCAAAAGGATGTATATGAGTGTAGTTTTTTATAAACCAGTAGAAACAGGACCCTGCCCCTATGTTGTAGCGCCTATTGTTCACCCTGCCAGGGTATTCCCTGTTTCTTCTTCTCTTCGCAAAAGCGGGCATGTAAAAATTATATGATAATTCGTTTCCTGCGGCAATGGTCCGTATTATTGTTTTTTCTATGTACAGTGGGAATCACGGTTCCTGTCTTTTCGCAGTCTGAAACCGGCAGTTGGAAAATAAATCCCGCCGCGGATATTTTCTATACGCTGTTTGACATCAATGCAAGCAATCTTTTTCTGAATTACACAGCCAGATTAGTAGACGCCAGTTTTGCCGGTGTAACCTTTGAAACAATAGGGCAAAATATATATCCTGCTACATGGTTCTGGGAAGACGGAGACCGCTTTACAGTAAATCAATTCGGACATCCCTATCAAGGCTCTACCTACTTCGCAAGCGCCCGTATTAACGGATTCAGTTTTTATACGTCAATACCCTTTGTACTCATAGGAAGCCTCCAGTGGGAGATGCTGTATGAACCTGAATCCGGTATTAACGATGTAATTAGCACCTTCATAGGCGGTATATCTTTGGGTGAAATGCTGCACCGGCTTTTTCTTGAAGTTGATGCTTCGCCGTCTATCAAGGCAAAAATCGGCGGCTTTTTTGTCAGTCCCATAGAAAGTTTTAATGCTGTTTTCAACCGCCCGAAACGCGAGGAGGGGAGGGGGAATATGTACAGCCTATCGGTTAGAGCGGGAGCTGAAAAATCATTCACCTATTTTACAGGACATCAAAGCGAGGCCGCTTCATGGCGGTATCCCGGAGCGTATATCGGCGTTAATGTAATATACGGCAACCCTTTTGTGCAGGAAAGCCGGACCCCTTATGATCACTTTGAATTACATACGGAACTGACAACCAACATTGCTTTTTACCAGATACAGATACTGTCAGACGGCTATATTTTTTCATTTGCTCCTTCACACTCACAAAAAATATTCACCAGCACCGGATTAACCATGCACTATGATTTTTTCAACGCAACCAATGATATCATTGATAATACCGGATACGGCAACATTCCATTTTCCAGTAACGCCGTTGATTGGACCGTAAAACACGCTGTCATTCTTTCTGAACAGGCGTATATATCGGTAAAAGCCCATGCCGGTCTTATTTTGTGGGGAACAAGTATGTATAACAGCAGCGTTTTCAGCGATACCTATTTGGGAGACACTCACAGCGCGTACGGTATGGGGGAAAATCTCAAACTGTTTTTTACAGTCTCCCATAAAAAAGCGGGAACCCTGGAACTTACCGCAACAGGTTATCATATATTCAACATACCAGTAACAGATGGACACTCGACAGGAAATGTATTTTTTATCAACGGTTCAATCACCTATGATATTCCCCTTAGTAAACGCATAGGAATCGGCGCGGTCCTGCGGTATTGGAACCTATTCGGGCTGTATGACGCAGCCGAAAACGTGTACCGCAGACTGGTATCGGCCGGTCTGTATACCAGCATCAGGTTTTAGATGAGCATAGCGGCGGAACCCGGCGGAGCGCCTCAATGCCGGCGGGAACGGCGGATATTACAAACACCGGTATACAATGGGGATAATTGCCTTTATAATTGTCTGTATAAGCGGTGAAAACTAAAACTCTATCGAGGAACTATAAGGGGAGAAGTATCAATATGGAAGCTCAAAATCAGGCAAGAAAAATTCTTGTCCCGTATTTTTCATGGAGCGGGAACGCCAATGCCCTTGCGGGACAAATCGCGGGAGAAACCTCTCGGGCTTTAACGGCAAGCGGTGATTATCATGGCGGCCCGGAAACGTCCGTTTCCGCTGTTGAAGCGGCGATTTGCCATTATTGGCTGGCTTTCCGAATATCTACGCCAAAACTATTTATCAAAGGAATAAAAGGATGACTCATAAAGAACGGGCTTCGCTTGCCCTAAACTGCCGCGTTCCAGACTATGTTCCGACGTTTGAGCTGGAATATCAGCTTGCGGACGAAGTCTTTGGCAAACCCTTTCTGGGTATGGAAGACCTCAAAGGGCTTTCCGCAATGGAAAAAGAACGGGCGATCAAGGAAAACGCCGAGTATATGCTCAAGGTATTCGGTTCTCTCGGTTATTCGATTATTCCGATACATTATCTTGGAGAACCTGAAATGAAAGAAACCGCAAAATATATTCGGAACCTCACGGGCGACGAATATATGCTGACCGCTCATGGGGACAACACGTTTTCTATTCCTGACGGAAATACCATGTTTGATTTTGTGTATCGTCTTTACGACGAACCGGAATCTTTGCATGAAGAAGCGGAACGCATGGCGGATCACGCCATAGAGCGAAACAAGCGGCTTGCAGACGCGGGGTTTGATTCGTTCATCCTCTGCTGCGATTACTGTTTTAATAACGGACCTTTTCTTTCGCCGGACCAGTTTAGAGAGTTCGTCCAGCCCTATCTTGCCCGTATCATTGACAACATTCGCAGGGACGGAGCTTTCGCCATTAAGCATACTGACGGAGATATCATGCCTATTCTGGATCAGTTGATAGAATGTCGCCCTCACGCCCTTCATTCGCTGGATCCTATGGCGGGAGTGGATATAAAAAAAGTAAAGGAACTCACAGGAGGCAAGATTTGTCTGTGCGGAAACGTCCACTGCGCGGCTCTCCAGACCGGCACGCTGGAGGAAGTGCGGGAAAGCGCTGAATATTGTCTGACCTGGGGTAAGCCTGAGGGGGGATACATTTTTTGTACCAGCAATATTCCGTTTAAGGGTATGCCTGCGGAGCGGTATGATTTCATTCTGGATATATGGAAAAAGATGCGGGATTATACGCCCCAGAATGGACGGTAAGCCGGAAGCCCCAAATTACAATATTCAAAGAACGATGCCTTCCGGGTTTGAAAATTTTTTTTAGCTCCATTTTGTATAAAGGTTCTTGACAATCTATGTATTGTTTTATATACTTGCTATGGAGGATTTATATGAAAAATTGTAGTCGTATACTCGCTTCGGCCGCGGCGCTTAGTCTGGTTTTCAGCGGTTGTGCAAGCAGTAAGGTTAAAGAGCTGACAAAGTATGCTGTAAAAGAGGTTAAAACCGGCAACACAACGCATATTGTGGTAACGAATCCGAAAAACGGACCTGTTTTAGGATACGCGAAAAATAGCGGTCTGAAATTGCTGGAAGTCGAAACCAACGGTATTACCTACGCCTTTAAGGACATGAACGGCAACGGTACTCTTGACGTGTGGGAAGACTGGCGGGAATCTATTGACGCGAGAGCCAAAGCCTTGTCTCAAGAATTGACCAAAGATGAAATCGCCGGTTTGATGCTGTTCAGCTCTCACGAGCGCGCTCCTGAAGAGGGTTTAACAGAAGCGCAGAAAAATTATCTCAAAAACGATAACCTGAGAAACGTGCTGAACGCCGGGGCTAATAACGTTGAGGCTCTTGTATCCTGGAATAACGCTATGCAGGCGTATGTAGAAGGGCTTATCGCGGAAGGCAGGCGGGTTATTCCTGTGAACTTCAGTTCTGACCCCCGCAGCACCGCTGGTTCAGACGCCCAATATAACGCCGGCGGAGAAGATATTTCCCGGTGGCCCTCTAATTTGGGTATTGCCGCCACCTTTGAGCCGAAAACCATGCTCCTGTTTGCCCGAAGCGCGGCGGAAGAATACCGGGCTATGGGCATTGCCACCGCCCTGGGACCCCAAATTGAGCTTGCCACGGATCCCCGGTGGCTGCGTTTTGACGGAACCTTTGGGGAAAACACCCAACTCGCCGTTGATATGACCAAAGCCTACGTTGACGGCTCTCAATCCACCTATGGCAACAACGAAGATATAGGGTGGAGTGTGCGTTCAATCAATACGATGATTAAGCACTTTCCCGGGGACGGCATGGGCGAAGGCGGACGGGAATCCCACATGGAAAGCGGTAAATACGCTGTTTATCCGGGAAATAATTTTGAGGAACATCTCAAACCGTTTATCCGCGGCGGTTTGACCCTTAACGGCAAAACCAAAAAAGCGGCGTCTATGATGCTGTCCTATTCAGCCGCGGTAGGACCTGAGGGCAATCCGCTTTTCGGCGCTGCTAAAGGTTCGGCCTATGATCAAGCCAAAATTGATATTTTGCGGAAAACCAACAACTATGAAGGAGTTCTCTGTACTGACTGGGGAGTAACCAGTACCATTGGGGATCCTGGCAATACCTTGGGTCTCGGTATGGCTTGGGGGATGGAAGACGCCTCTATTGCCCAGCGGCATTATGAAATTTTATTGACCGGCATGGATATGTTCGGAGGCAATAATGACAAGCAGCCGGTATTGGAAGCCTATGATATGTGGGAACAGCGTTATCAGGAGGGGCTGCTGCCTGTTTCCGGGGCTGAACGGTTCCGGCAGTCCGGGGAACGGCTGGTTACGCTGATTTTGAATACCGGCTTATTTGAAAACCCCTATTTGTCTTTGAGTGAATCCAAAGCTGTTGTAGGAAGCCAAGACAAACGGGACGCAGGCTATCAGGCTCAACTTGATTCTATTGTCATGCTGAAGAATAAAAATCAGGTGATTAAAAAGGCGGATGTTCAGCAGGATTATAAAAATAAAACCGTGTATATTCCTAGTTCGATTCGGCGGGGTTTTAAAACCGTGTTCGCTCCGGCTATGGATACCAAGGATCCCACCATGGACATCGGGGCTGCTGAACAATACTTTAAGGAAGTCCTGACGGATACGCCGATTACCAACCCTTCAGGCACGGTTACTGGTTTCCAGCCTCCGGATTTATCCAATGTTGACCTGGTGATTATCGGTATGATGAGTCCTGATAACGGCAACAACTTCAGCAGCGCGGGATTGAAAGACGGCGCGTTTTATCCCCTGTCGCTGCAATACCGCCCCTATACCGCCAATGGCGACAAAGTACGCAAGACTTCCATAAGCGGCGATATGCTGGCAAACGGCGGAAAACAAAACCGCGGGTATTTCGGGGCTGTTTCCCTAATAGCCAATGAATATGATTTGGACGCCCTGCTGAACGCCAGAAACGCCGTCGCCGGGGTTGAAGCGAAAACCGGCAGGAAGATTCCCTTGCTCGTGGCTTTAAAAGCGAAAAACCCTACGATTGTGCAGGAATTTGAGCCTTATGCGGACGGCATTGTAACCGGATTTTCCGTCAGCGATCAGGCGTATTTTGATATTTTACTCGGTAAACAAGAGCCGAGAGGCTTGCTGCCCATGCAGTTTCCCAAAGATATGGCTGCGGTTGAAGCCCAACTGGAAGATGTTGGACAAGACCTTGTTCCGTATACTGATGAAATGGGCAACGTCTATGATTTTGGTTACGGCTTAGGGTATGCCGGCGTAATCTCTGACGAGAGAACCGCCCGGTATGCGGGACGTTAACCAAACTAAAA
>JAITHD010000062.1 GCA_031280155.1 Treponema sp.
TTGCGTCTTTTGGAGTTTATCGGTATAATACGATTTATGGATGAAAACAGCGGTTTGACAGGGGTTGAAGGAATTCTGGATTCCTGTAGAAAAGAATTAGCCCGGCGTATTGTAGGTCAGCGTGAAATGATAGACGGGCTTTTGACAGCCCTGATTGCGGGAGGACATATCCTGCTTGAAGGAGTCCCGGGATTGGCAAAAACCCTGGCGATAAAGAGTTTAGCCGATATTACCGGACTGATTTTTAAGCGAATCCAGTTTACGCCGGATCTGCTTCCTGCGGATTTGACCGGTACTTTGGTATGGGAACAAGCTACCGGAACCTTCTCAGTACGCCGCGGACCGGTCTTTGCCAACCTGATTCTTGCGGACGAGATCAATCGGGCCCCCGCAAAGGTGCAGTCCGCTTTGCTTGAGGCTATGGAAGAACAGCAGGTAACTATTGGAGAAACAACGTATCCTTTGCCGGATCCGTTCTTTGTATTGGCGACGCAAAATCCTATTGAACATGAAGGAACCTACACCCTGCCTGAAGCGGAACTGGATCGGTTCCTTCTGAAACTCTTGATCCGGTATCCAAGCGTAGAAGAAGAAATCCAAATCCTGAATTTCGCCACCGCAAAGCCGGCTTATGACACAGCGGATATAAGCATCCCGCTCTCACCGATTTTAGAGCCTCGGTCCCTTGAAATTCTGCGGACCGCCGCGGATTCTGTGTTTGTGGACGAACGGATCGCCGGGTATATCGTGTCAGTAGTTGCGGCATCAAGACCATTAACCGCAAAAAACCAAGCCCAAAAGCCTATAAGCCCCCGATCTCAGTCCCCCATACCTACAGATTCAGCGGAAAAAGCAATTAAAGAAGGTCTGTACCGATATATTGCCTTCGGCGCTTCTCCGAGAGGGTCTATCGCTTTGTATCGTTGTTCCCGAATACAAGCGCTTTTCGCGGGGCGTTCTTTTGTTACTCCTGAAGACGTCAAGGCTACAGCGCTGCCGGTGCTGCGGCACCGGATTGTGCTTTCCTATGAAGCTGAAGCCGATGGACTTGATGCGGATGCGGTTATTTCCCGGCTCTTGACGTTTGTGCCGATACCGTAAACCATGAGAAGTATACGAGTCGGAAGCCGCGAAAGCAGGCTTGCGGTGATCCAAAGTGAACTGCTGATAGAAAGACTTAGACAGGTTTATCCTGACTATACGTTTGAATTGGTCTTGATGAAGACAACCGGAGATAAGATTCTTGATAAACCCCTGGATAAAATAGGCGGCAAAGGGCTTTTTATCAAAGAGTTAGATAAAGCCCTGCTTGAAAAACAGATAGATTTGGCGGTGCATAGTCTCAAGGATATGCCTATGCAGATAAGCCCGGGGCTGACAGTACAGGTGTATAGCGCCAGAGAAGACCCGCGGGATGCGTTAGTGCTGCCCTTGGGAAGGAGCAGACCGGATACGACCAAACCCCTCGGTTCTTCAAGTCAGCGGCGGCGGCTTCAATTAAGACGGCTGTATTCTGACTGGACCGTTGCGGACATTCGAGGGAATGTACTGACAAGACTGGAAAAGCTGGATCGCGGGGAATACGGCGGATTAGTGTTAGCCGCAGCCGGATTAAAACGCCTTGGTTTAGCCCAAAGAATATACCGGTTTTTTGACCCTGCCGAGATGATTCCTGCCCCAGGACAAGGGACGCTGGTTATAGTAACGAGAGATACTGAAGATTTTTCTTTTATTGATATCCTTGACGATCCTGAAAGCCGGTATTGTTCTAGGGCGGAGCGTTCTTTTGTCAAGACCCTTGACGGCGGGTGCAGCGCGCCTATCGCCGCGTATGGGGTTATTAAAGAAGAAATATTAACCTTAACCGGTCTCTACTGCCCAGAAGAAAGGGCTGATTTCGTAACCAGCAGCGTGGATGGATCAAAAGAGGAAGCTGAAACTTTGGGAAAACAGCTGGCTTTGAATCTATTAGGCACATATCATCGGAAAATCGGTAAAAGCGGCAAAGTGTGGCTTGTAGGAGCAGGTCCCGGGGATCCTGGATTGTTGACTATCAAGGCTGATAAGGCGCTCCAACAAGCGGAAGTTGTTTTTTTTGATCGCTTAGTAGGAAAAGGGATTCTGTCCCGGATTCCCAGTGAAGCGGAATGTGTGTATGTGGGAAAATACGCCGGTCATCATGAGATTCCTCAAGAAGCTATCAACAGGCTTTTGACGGTAAAAGCCGCTCAAGGAAAGCGCGTGGTACGCCTCAAAGGAGGGGATCCCTTTGTTTTTGGTCGAGGCGGGGAAGAACTGGAATGGCTCAAAGCAGCGGATATTCCTTTTGAAACGGTTCCCGGGGTCAGTTCCGCCTTGGGGGTTCCTGCGTATGCCGGTATACCTGTCAGTCATCGGGATTATGGTTCTCAGATACATATCATTACCGGTCATCTCCGAGACAGGGACGAAGCCAAGCACGATGTTGACTACGAAGCGCTGGTAAAAGCCGGCGGAACCTTTATCTTTCTCATGGGAGTCGCCGCATTAGGGGCAATCTGCGAAGGTTTGCTGAAAGCTGGACTTAACCCCGATACCCCAGGGGCGGTTATCGAGCAGGGAACCACCGCAAAGCAGCGCAGCCTTAGTGCGCCTCTGTCCTGTTTGACAGAAGAAGCGAAAACCGTCTGTATCAAAGCCCCGGCGGTTATCATAATTGGAAGGGTATGCGCCTTGTCGTCCACTCTTTCTTGGATAGAATCAAAACCTTTGTCGGGCCTTCGCATCGGAGTAACGCAGCCGCGGCACAGGAATTCCCGATTGCAGGATATGTTGAGCGCTGAAGGCGCTGAAGTAGTGACGATTCCGACAATACAGATAACGCCGATTGCGGAAACCCCGGAACTGGAACAAATACTTGGAGCCTTAACCGGTCGTGACTGGTTTGTTTTTACCAGTCCTACCGGCGTGGAGGTGTTTTTTGATAAGCTCAAATCCTATGGGCGGGATCTCAGAATCTTTGGAGGCGTCAAGTTTGGGGTTCTTGGAAAAGCCACTGCTGATATATTGGAAGATCGAGGTATTAGGGCTGATTTGATTCCGAAACGGTTCAGCGGCGCTGATCTCGGCAGGGAGCTGCAAAAAGCGGTGCGTTTCGGGGAGCGGGTTATTCTGCCAAGGGCCCGTAGCAGCGGCGGCGAGGTTACGGCGCCGCTGCTGGAGGCTGGAATTGATATTGTAGATATCCCTATCTATGACAAAGCGCCGCTGAACCGGTATCAGGACCCGGCGTATCGGGAACTGCTCTTGGAGGGTCTTGACTGGATAGCGTTTACCAGTCCCTCAACGGTAGAAGGCTTTGCCGCCGCTTTCGGGGCTAACCGGATGAGGGAGTACAAAGCGCTTTGCATCGGAGAACTGACGGCTCAAGCCGCGGCTCGGTACGGCATGGAAACCCACGTTGGGAAGAACGCTACCCTAGAAAGCATGACGTCAATTTTACATACGTCTAAAAAAGTTCTTGATCTTTTCTCTCTATTTGATTAAACTGAAGTATACGCTTGTTTGATAATAGAAAATATGGCTATAATTAGTAATAGTATTTATTTATAGGATTCAAAGCACCATAATAATAAAAGAATCCTTGATTGACCGGCGTTCTATAGAACGGCTGATATGAAACAGCGAAGCAATACAAAAAAACAATGCTGTTTATAAAGTTATAGAGCAAAATAGGAGGATTTCTTGTTTTATAGCATCAAGCAAGTTTCGGAAAAAACCGCTTTACCGCCCCATGTGCTGCGGTATTATGAAAACGAAGGACTGCTGCCCAGTATTGCGAGGAATCGGAACGGAATCCGCCGGTATTCAGAATATGATCTGGAATGGCTTGGACTTATCTGTTGTCTCAAGAATACAGGAATGTCTATCAAGCAGATCAAGAACTTTGTAGCGTTAAGCGTAGAAGGAGACGGCACCCTCAAAGAGCGCTGCGATATGCTGCGGGAACACAAAAAAAATGTGGAAATTCAAATACAGGAAATGCAGCGGTATTTAGAAAAAGTAACGCACAAAATTGAATACTTTACCAACCAGTATAAACAGTCCCTCTCTTTGGAAGGCGCCGTCCCTTGAGGAACCTTCCAAAGAAACGCCTTATGGAACGAGCGCTAAAAACCAGCGCTTATCCCATAAGCGCGTTAGGCTATTCGGCAGTATCCTCTGAAGCGGCTTTTTTGGGTCTTGGTTTGCGGGGAGGTTTTGAAGGGACCGGAGCGCTCTTTTTCGACCGTCCCTGGGCGGTTTTTGCCGAGCTTTTCTCCGGGCTTTTTTTACCTTTTGCCGACGAAGGATCCGGAACTTTTTTCGCCTTAGGTATATTTTTCAGAGTTTCGATAAATTCCGGATCCCTGTCCAATTCCGCCAGATCATAGGCGTTCTGCATAGCAACCCAATAATCTACCGTAGTTTCATTGAAATACTTTGCCAGCCGTTTTGCGATATGAAGGCTTACCTTTGCCTTGTTAGCGACGATCTGCCGTATCGCAGATACGCTGAGTCCGATATCTCCCGCCAAGGTACTTATATGGATGTTATACTCATCCAATAATTTTTTTAATTCTTCTCCAGGTACTAATAGTGTCTGTTTCTTTGCCATGTATGAAACCCCTTATGTTGTTTTTACCGCAATAAGATTGCTTATTACTAATGATACTATAATACTATATGTTTGTAAATACTATTACTAGCCTTTTTTCAAATATTTTTACCCTTTTTCATTGAGGAGGGACTGAAAGTATTGTATAAAACCAAAATTAAGGGTAAGGTGGTTGGTATGGCATACATAAAAAATCTGTTTGATAGAAACTTTCTGGAATACGCTTCGTATGTTATCAAGGATCGGGCTATTCCAGACCTTGAAGATGGACTTAAACCAGTACAGCGGCGGATCCTCCATTCTCTGTTTGAAATGGACGATGGAAAATTTCACAAAGTCGCTAATGTGGTAGGACACTGTATGAAATATCACCCCCACGGAGACGCTTCAATCGGTTCCGCCTTAGTGGTGTTGGCTAACAAGGAATTCTTTATTGATAGACAGGGGAATTTTGGCAACATTTTTACCGGCGACGATGCTTCCGCAGCCCGGTATATCGAATGTCGGGCGACTCCTTTGGCAAAGGATGTTTTTTATAATCCAAAACTTACCGTTACTGCTGATTCCTATGACGGACGCAACAAAGAACCGGTTGTTTTTCCCGCTAAAATACCAGTGGCATTGGTCTTAGGCGCTGAAGGCATTGCGGTAGGGATGTCTACCAAGATACTGCCTCATAACATTCTGGAAGTGCTGGAAGCGGAGAAAGCCTGTCTTGAAGGCAAGTCTTTTAAGCTTTACCCGGACTTTCCGACTGGCGGACTGGTAGATGTATCGGATTACAAAGACGGAAACGGGAAAGTTCTTGTCCGGGCAAAGCTGGACACTTCGGATCCGAAGCGGATTGTTATTCGGGAACTGCCCTTTGGGTCTACCACGGAAAGTCTGATCAACAGTGTGGAAACTGCGGCTAAAGCGGGACGCATTAAGATTCAATCTATCAATGATTTTACTACTGAAAAGGTGGAAATCGAGATTCGGCTTACCAGAGGGGTGTATTCTGAAGAGACTGTTGACGCTCTTTTTGCGTTTACCGAATGTGAACAGTCTATCTCGGTGAATCTGCTGGTAATTGATAATAATCTTCCGGCAGTGCTGAATATTACCGAAATCATTCAGCGCCACGCCCAGCAGCTCCTTAAACTTCTGACCAAAGAACTAGAATTAGAAAAAAAAGAGCTTCAAAACAAGTTTCATTTCCGCAGATTGGAACGAATTTTTATTGAAGACGGACTCTATAAAGTCATAGAAACGATGAAAACCCCGGAAGCGGTTGAAAAAGCGATCCTTGACAGTTTCGCGCCTCGTCTCAAAGAAGCGGGAAATCAGGGAGTAAGCCATGAGGATGTGGAACATCTTTTGAGGATACCTATCAGGCGGCTGTCTCTCTACGACATCAACAAGGCTAAGGCGGAGATGCGGGAGATTCAGGCTCGGGTAAAAGAAATAAATGGGCATCTCAAAAATATTACCCCTTACGGGATCGGTTTTTTGGACAGCATTATCAATAAGGTTAAGGCTAATGAAGAGGTAGGTCGCGGCGTCCGCAAGACCCTAGTCGGCACCTTTGAAAAAATCGCGGTAAAAGAAGTGGTCAAAAAGGATATCCAGCTCAAGTATGATTCCAGTACAGGCTATCTGGGAACCGGCGTATCCGGGGAGGTGATAGCTGAAGTTTCCCCGTTTGACCGAATTCTGACGCTTCGCAACAACGGCGTTTATTCAGTAGCGGATATAAGCGAAAAAACCTTTGTGGGTCCTAACGCATGGTGGATAGGCGTAGCGGATAAGGAAGTTATTTCTAATATTGTGTTCACCATCATATACAAAGAACCTGAAACAGGCTATCCTTGTATTAAACGCTGTGTTATCGAAGGGTGGATCATGAACAAAGAATACGCCTTGATTCCTGAAGGCGCAACAGCGCTTCATATAGATACGCAGCAGAATTTTTCTTTTGCCGCGCATTATACGCCTAAGCATCGAGTTAAAATCACCAAAGAAATCTTTAAAGCCCAGGACTTCAGCGTCCGAGGACTCAAAGCCGGGGGATTGCGGCTTGCAGAGCGGGAGATAGCCCGGATAGAACTCAAGTAGGAGAACAGGATGGCTACAAGAAAACTGTACGATGACGACGATATGGGAATGGACGGCGTTGGACCTGTAGTCGTGTTTGACCCTTCCTCTGGTATTTCCGAAGCTGAACAGAAGGATATTCTTTCTGAGATAGATGAAATTGCCGCTCAGAACCGGCTTCAGCCTAGTTCAGCGGATTTGCAGGTGAAGGCCCAAAAAAAAGGGCTTTTGTTTCCGGTGTTAGTGAACGGCATCGCCCTCCTCCTGCTGGGAGGAGGCTTGTTTGGGCTGTTTTTCTTTCACCAACAGGAAACGCTGAAATTTCAGGAAGGGACTTCATATATAGGACTGACTGAACGGCAGTTAATCCAAGAAATACGGAAAGAAACTTCCGCTCAGATCAGCGTCAAAGATCGGGAAATTGCAGACGTTTTGGCTGCACTTGCGGATATCAATCGGCAGCTTCACAATTTACAGCAATCTATAGACAAAAGAATTCAGGAAAAAGAGGCTGAATTACGGCGGCAGATGGAGCAGGAGATTACGGCGGAGCGGCAGCGCCTCGCGGCGGAAAATCTGTCTGAGCATATCTTTGCGGAACGGATAAAACTGTTTGAGGAGCAAAAACAGCTTTGGCTTAACGCCGAGCTTGCCGCGTTGAAACGCCAGTTGGAAGAAGAGCAGCATTTATTGAGGGTTGAGTTACAGAGCCTTCGGGAAGAATATCTGAATACCCTCGCGCTGCTGCAGGGAGAACGGACTCGTGTTTTGGAAGACGCCCGTATTCGGGAGGAAAATCTACAGCTTCAGTTAGTGGAAAAGACGAATGAACTCAACGCCCTGTATGAGGAAAGCCGCCAAGCCCTGGGTACGGCTCGAGACGAATTTTATCGGCTTACCGACGAATGGGAACGCTCCGCCCTGATCGAAGGGGAACTGAGCGGATTTTATACTACCGCGAACAATCAAATTCGGGACGGTCATTTACAGGAAGCCTCTAATACGCTGATGGCAATGCGGGAATTTCTCGATACCCCAGGGTTTCAGCAGCTCCGGCCTGTCCAATCCCGGAAAGAGTTTTATCTTGCTTCTATTAATGTACTATCCGAAATCATTGCCGGCGGTTTATGGGGGAATTCCCAGACCCAAACAGCAGCGGCTCGGACGGTTCCCATTGAGACCCTTCCCCAAGGAGCGGACCCAATAGACGACGCTGAATTGGAAGCCCTGCGCCGAGAGTACGCCGAGATCATTGGAGAGTTAAAAACCCAAAATGCGGCGTTAGAACAAACCCTCGCGGAACGGGAGCAAACCATCCTTGCCTTTGAGCAGCAGCAGTATATTAATCAGCAGCCTGTACCGGCTGATTATGGAGAGGTTGTCAATACGCTTAGAAGTCAAAACGCCGCGTTACAGCAGAATGTTGCCACCTTCAGGTCTCAAAATACAACGCTCCAGCAGAACCTTACCACCTTGAAAACCCAAAATACGAATCAGCAGCAGACTATTAATACGTTGCGGGCTCAAAATACAAACCTTCAGCAAACGGTTACGACTCGGGACAGCAGTATCAATACACTGAGGACTCAAAACGCCAATCTTCAGCAGATCCTGAGCGCTCACGAGAACACCATCAGAGAGTTCAGAACTCAAAATGAAACATTCCAGCAGACCCTCAACGGACGGGACAGTACGATAAACGACCTGCGTACCCAGAATACAAATCTTCAGCAGACCGCTAATGACCTGCGTACCCAGAATACAAATCTCCAGCAGACCGCTAATGACCTGCGTACCCAGAATACAAATCTTCAGCAGACCGCTAATGACCTGCGTACCCAGACCGCAAATTTTCAGCAGACCCTCAACGGACGGGACAGTACGATAAACGACCTGCGTACCCAGAATACAAATCTCCAGCAGACCCTCAACGGACGGGAAAATATCATTACTGATCTGCGTACCCAGACCGTGAGTCTTCAGCAGAGCCTTAGCGCCCGGGACAGCACGATAAGCGACTTGCGTACCCAGACCACGAATCTCCAGCAGACCCTGAACGCCCGGGAAAATATCGTCAGCGACCTGCGTACTCAGAACACAAATCTTCAACAAACCGTTACGGACCTGCGTACTCAGAACACAAACCTGAACCAAACTGTGGATCAGCTCCGTCAAACCAATGAGGCGGTACGAAAATTATTGGGAACTCAATAAACAGACCCAAAGGGGAACGGGAAACGCCCCTGCCTTTGGGTTTGCCGATTCAGTCCCGTCAACCCTCAAGGTTTAAAGTCTTGGGCCCCGGGTTTATAACTTTTCAAACGTATAGCTTATTCCTTTCGGCGACACCCGGACGCGGCAATAGATTTTTGTACTTCTGAAATCTTCAATGGTGATATACTGAACGCTGCCGTAGGTTTTTATAATCCGTTTATGGATATGCCCCATAAAAAACGCTTCGCAGCGCCCTTCCAGCATAGCCATAATCCGGGCCCGTTCTTGAAGGTCTGTAAGCTGCTGTATATCGTTAATGGTTTCTACAAATAAATTGGTATGGGTAAAAATAAACACATGAGATTTTACGGTTTTTAATTCCCGATTTAGCCATTCAAGCTGGGTATTCCCAAAAAACGCATTAGCGGTATCCAAGACGAACAAGGTTGTATTAGAACCGTCGATTCGATACGACGACGAACCGATAGAGTCCCGCCAAACGGGCCAGTGATTAAAGTATATATCATGGTTTCCCAGGACCGGATAACAAGGAACATTCAGGGTTTTGGCGATAGTTATGAACTTCTGTACATCTTCTTCAGCGCCGTTCTGGGTAATGTCTCCAAGAACAACCACAAACGCCGCGTCTTCTATAACTGACGGCAAATTCTCAAAACCGAAACTCTTGCCTTCCATAATATGCGTATCTGTCAGCACGATAAACGAATACTCCTCTGGTAAAACAATATTTCTATCCTGAGCGGTAAGAAAGTGAAAGGTGTTCCGATCTTTCAGCCGAATATCTAAGTCCTCAGACTTAAACAATCCCAGCAGGTCTACACTGCACCCTGGTATTGTTAAAAGAACTATTGCTATAAGAAATATAAAAAGTACAAAAAGCGGTTTTACAGCCCTGTATTTTACCATCTGAATAGGAGTCCTCCCCGATAGGCAATCCCATAAAAATTAGCCGCAAGCCCTACGCTGCCTGCCTGATACAGCGTAAATTCATTGATGATAAAACATTGGGTCGTAACTGTTATTTGAGTACCTAATGTAAGCGAGTAAGCCCCCATATTTTTAGATGCAAAATCATTCATATTGGCGCATTGCAGTCCAATGCGTCCTTTCTCAGTATTATAAAAATTGACATATCCTGAAAAGGCTAGGACTGGTTCAATAATGACTGGTTCCCGGTTAAAAATCGTAAAATACCATGTAAATCCTAATCCAATGCCCGCCCATCGTCCATTGAGAAAAACCATAGGAAGAACAGATTGAATATGAGTTTTATATTCCAGCAGTCCATTGTATCTATAGTGAAGACTCAGCATCAAGGGCGCTTTTATAGGAAGCGCCGCTTCAGCTTTGACAAAGACCTTCATGTCAAATACTGAATCCGTCATGCCCACGGAAAATCCGGCTCTCATGGTAAAGCGGTTATTCATGGTAATAGAACCAAAAGAAGTATACGCAATGCCCGTATGAAACGCCCTCATAAGTTTAGGTTCAATCGTAAAACCCAAAGTGGTTTGGGTAAGTTCCAAGGTATATGCATTGGACAGCGCTAAAACGTTTAATATAAAGATAATTTTTGTCATATTCCAATTATTAAATAACCCTAAAGGCTTGTCAATAATAAGGTTCTGCTGAGGGAAACCCCTAATCGTCAACTTTAAATTTGCTCATTTCAGAGGCTAACACGTCAATATGCGCTTTGTTCTCATCGCTGATAGTTGTTACAGCTTGGATAGTAGCGTTGATCTGATCCGCTCCGGCTGCAATTTCATTGACATAGGTCATAACTTCTTTTGTGATCTGTTCAAGATTATTGCTTTCATTATACACTTCTCGGCTTCGGTTCCGCATATCCCCGGAATCTTGTTTGATCGTTTTGGTTATATCATTGAGATTCTTGATATGCTCCAAAATCTGCTGACTGCCGGTTCCCTGTTCTTCCATAGCAATTCGCACCTGATCTTCCGCTTCGGCCACGATTTTAACGTGCTGATCAATCGTTTCAAACCGGTTGATCACCCCGTCCGTAGAAGCCGCTATCGCGTCGATTGATTCCTTGATCTTCTTGAGTACCGCCGCAATCGTCGCGGACTGTTCCCCGGAAGATTCCGCCAGCTTCCGTATTTCCTCGGCGACCACCGCAAAACCCTTGCCTGTTTCTCCGGCGTGGGCAGCTTCAATCGCGGCGTTCATAGAAAGCAGATTGGTTTGACCCGCGATGCCTTCCATAACCGACGTAATTTCCAAGAGACCTTCTGATTCTTTGGCTATTTCCTGAATATGGGCGGATACTTCTTGCAGACCTGTTCGTCCGGCATCTGAAGCCTGCGCGAGGTTGGCGACATTTTCACTGTTCTTAACCAGCCGGCGGGTTACAGAAGCGATATTATCGAACATTTTTTCAATCCCCTGGGAAGAATCATCAATAGCGGAGGCTTGCGTTTCAATATGACTGTTGAGACCTTCGATATGATCGATAATATCCTGGACCGCTCGGTTGGTTTGGTTAATGCCAGCAGACTGTCTGCTGGTTTGGGTTATGACTCCTTTAATCCGTCCGGTAATATCCGTAACCGTCGAAGACGCTTCGATCATGGCTTCCATCAGTTTAGCGCCAATCTGAGAAAGCATAACTGACTGTCCTTTAATAATTAGTACCAAATTTTGAATTCTGTCCAAAGTGGTATCGAAATGTTGGACAATAACGCCGGTTTCATGGTTCCCGGACATATTCAGCCGTTTAGTAAGGTCTCCTTCGCTTTCAGAGATATCTTTTATCAGCATACCAACTTGGTAAATCCGTTTATTGACGCGGCTGTAATAGAGGAGGAGCAGGAAGATACAGAGAAAGAACACCGCGTTTATGCAGAGCAGATGGAGGATTGATTTGGAGACCTGCTTTTGAGAAAAAGATTCAGCTAAGGAGACTGTCCGGTTTACCAGTTGGAAATAGGTTTCGCTATCCTCAAAGAGGTTTTTTTTGTCGCTTCCGTTTCGGACTTGGGCGATCTGGGTCTTTAAGTTATTCCATTCAGCGGCGACTTCGTCCATACTCGCCAAAAACGCGGGATCCGGCAGGACCGTCAGGTTATTCGTGCCTGTTCCAGACCGTAATTCTCGAACAATGCCGTCCAGATTCCCCAGTATAGCGTCGTCAGGCATATTGGACAGCTCTTTTTTGATTAACCGCTGGGTGCCGCCCCGGACAATACCGGCGTAATTTATTACCCGGGCCGTTCCCTGAATGGCTTTGATATTAACAACAAGATAATAGTTGATGCCCAAAAAAACGAGCGTCAAAATACTTATAAAAAAAACAATTCGATATTTAGCCAGCGTATTATTTCGCATACGGGTCCTCCTTTTCTATAAGAAATAGTGTAATATTTAGTATAATTACTATATATATACCTGTCAATGCGGAATATCACTAGGTCCGTTACAGATGATTTATCCGGTTCGCCGTAAAACCTTATAGAAAAAACCTTTAGGCAGGGAGGAGGCAGCTAACCATATATTAGGTATTCCGCCGGATTACAGGGGTAATCAGCTCATTAGACGGCGGCTGTCAGCCAATAGCTCCACAAAGGAAGGAGGAAGACCCGGGACTGGGAGGGTTGTCAAAAAACCTGCAAGGCTTTTCTATTCCTTACCCAGTCCCAGCATATATGCGCCGATCTGTTCTTTCATCTGGACTGTGGGCTGAATATCTTGCACCTCCGCGGCAATAGCCCCTCGATAGAACACAAGCACTCGATCGGCGTTAGCGAGAATTTCATCCAGATTTGATGAGATAAGAATAACCGCCGCGCCTTTTTCCCTAAGACTAATCATTTGGTCGTACACATACTGTCCCGCGGCAACATCGAGTCCCCAAGTCGGTTCAGAAAACACAATGTAATCTCGGAAAAGGTCTATTTCCCGGGCGAGAATAACTTTCTGGATATTCCCGCCGGAAAGAGCCTGTATTTGCAGCCCTTTATTGCCGGCAATGCCGTAACGCTCAAAGAGGATTCGGGAAAAACGGGAGACCGCTTTGAGATCAAGAAAGCCTCCCCGGACAAATTCGTTGCGGCGGCCTACCATAATGTTTTCCGGGATACTTGCTGCCAAGGCGCTGCCGAGACCCAGCCGATCCGCCGGTACATACGCAAGCCCTCGGCGGCGCAGTCCTCGTGCATCGAGTCCTGAAATATCCTCGTCCCCGCAGAGAATCCGCCCGGACGTAACCGGTACCAATCCCCCCAGTACCGCTTCCAGCACCTCAAGCCCATTGCCCCCAACGCCGGCGAAACCCAAAATTTCCCCCTGATACGCAGTAAAACTTACCTTGTTGAGCAAAGGCTGATCCTGCCCGGGATGCTTCACCACTACCTGCTCAAAGGTAAGGGCTGGTTTACAAGGCTCATATTTTGACTTCTTTGGTTTATCCCGTACGTCAAGTTCCCGTCCTATCATCATGCGGAAGATATCATATTCATCGACATCTTTGGTCTCTTTGATTCCTATGAGTTCTCCTTGACGCATCACCGCTACTCGATCAGAAATCTCCTTGATTTCCGCGAGTTTATGGGTAATCAGAATCAGCGACGCCCCGGCAGCGGCAAGGGTCTTCAAGGTGCGGAACAGTCCGGCGGTTTCCTGTTCGGTTAATACCGCGGTAGGTTCATCAAGAATAAGAATCTGGGCGTTGCGGTACAGCATTTTGAGGATTTCCACCTGCTGCATCTGTCCCACCGTGAGGGAGCCTGCCGGAGCGTCGGCTTTAATTGAAAAGTTATGGGTCTTGATAAGGTCTGATACCATTGCCTTTGCTTTACGGAAATCATAGACGATTCCCCAGGTTACCGGCTCAATTCCCATGACTACATTTTGAGTTACCGTAAATTCAGGAAACAGCATAAAATGCTGATGAACCATGCCGATTCCCAAAGTATTGGCGATCCGGGGGGAACCAATCACCGCAGGCTTGCCCCCAATCAGAATCGTTCCCCCTGTAGGGCTTGTCAAACCATAGAGAATTTTCATCAGCGTTGTTTTTCCCGCGCCGTTTTCACCGGCAAGGCAGAGAATCTCGCCTTTACGCAGATTGAGGCTTACCCGGTTGTTCGCCAGATACTTGTCCGCTCCATAAACCTTGGTAATTTCCCGCATTTCAAGCGCGTATTCCGCCATTATCCCTCGCTAGTAAACCGCATACTGAGAATTGTAAAGCTGGTAATATGCGCCTTTTTGGGCTATCAATGCGTCGTGAGAGCCGCTTTCAATAATTCTCCCGTCGCTCACATACATAATCCGGGAACAGTCTCGAATAGTGGAAAGTCTATGAGCAATGATAAACGACGTGCGCCCCCGCATGAGGGTCCGGATTCCCTCTTGAACCAACTGTTCGGTACTGGTGTCAATGTTGCTGGTGGCTTCATCAAGCACCAGAATATGAGGATTACTCAGCAATGTCCGGGCAAACGCAAGAAGCTGCTTTTCTCCATGAGAGATGCCTCCCCCCCGTTCAGTAACCGGCGTATCGTAGCCTTTGGGCAGTTTTTTAATGAAGATATCCGCGCCGATAAGTTCCGCGGCGGTTCGCACTTCTTCGTCAGTAGCGTCAAGTTTGCCGTAGCGGATATTATCCGCTATAGTGCCGGTAAACAGAAAACTGTCCTGCAACATGATCCCCATTTGGCTTCGAAGCGAATGAATCGTTACGTTCATAATATCCTGTCCGTCAATCAGAACCTGTCCCTGTTCTATGTTGTAGAATCGGCTTAACAAGTTGACGATAGTAGTTTTCCCCGCGCCGGTAGGTCCCACAAAAGCAATGCTTTCCCCTGGTTTCGTGATAAAAGAAATGTTTTTTAAAGTCGTATAGCCCCGTTCATATCCAAAAGTTACATTTCTGAATTCAACGGTTCCTTGAATAGGAGGAAGAACCGCCGCGGTTGAGGCGTCTTCGATTGCCACTGGTTCAGCGATAGTGTCAAAAATCCGATCAAGATAACTCATAGCCGTAACAAAGGTATTGTAAATGTTCGCAAGATTGATAATCGGCTGCCAAAAACGCCATGCGTAATTTCCCATAACCAGAAGCATCCCAAAACTCGCCTTAGGCTCCATCCAGTAGACCCCCATGATATACACAAAAGAAAACACAATCTGGCTGATAGTCTCTGTGGAAAACCACACGGTATTAGAAATATACTGAGCCCGCATCCATTCGGTATTCCGCTCGGCTGCCAGCCTGTCAAGGATGCTCATGTTCCGTTCCTGCCTGTCAAAGGCTTGAGTTACCCGCACGCCGTCAAAGGACTCTTGAATATATGCGTTCAGATTTGAGTTCTTGTTAGACACCCGCTGCCAGGCGGTGCGCTGGTGTTCTTTGATAATCCAGATAAAAAGCGCCAGAACCGGTAGCCCCGCTACGGTAACGGTTGCGATCTGGACGCTCACATTGAACATAAAAAATACAATAAATAGAATATTCAGAATTTCTATCACAAAGTTGAGAATCCCATTGGAAAGCGCGTCAGAAACATTATTCACATACGGCACAACCCGGACAAAAATTTTACCGTGAGGACGGCTGTCGTAAAACGCAAAAGGCAGACGCTGCAAGTGAGAGAACAAATCATACCGAATGTCATGAATAATGTTTTGTCCGGTACGGGCTACCAATATGTTGCGGATTGCGCCTAACCCGATACTGACAACAATAGTACCGGTAAGACAAGCCGCCATCAGCATCAGCAGCTTGACGTCTTTATTAGGGACAGCCTCGTCTAAGGCCCGCTGAATAAACAACGGTCCTGACAATCCAATAATACTGCCGATTAGGCTTAAGCCTAAAGCCAAAAGCATATTCCCTTTTACCCGGGAAAGATAGATAATACACCGTTTGATATTGAAAAGACTTACCTTTTCATCCAAATATTCATCTACGTCATATTTATTGCGTTCTTGCCGCCGCTCTTGAGCCGGCTGTTTTTGTTTTCGCTTTATAATTCCCATAATGTTTCTCCTTTTCGTTACGATTCGGCAGGACCCGCACTGTTTTGCAGATGCCAGATGTGGTGATAAAATCCTTTATTCGACACTAATTCTTCATGGGTTCCCCGCTCAACAATGCGTCCCTGATCCATAACCAGAATCATATCAGCTCCTCGAAACGAGGTAATACGCTGGGCAATAATAATCTTTGTACAGGGATAATCCAAATTGCGAAGCTGATCCTGTATGTATCCTTCGGTTTCACTGTCCACCGCGGATGTGGTGTCGTCAAGAATGAGTACCGCCGGCTTCACCGCAAGTGCCCGGGCAAGGGCAATCCGCTGCCGCTGCCCCCCGGAAAGTCCTACGCCCCGTTCTCCTACAATGGTTTCGTATCCATTGCTCATTTTGCTTACAAAACTATCCGCATCCGCTATCACGGCTTGCTGTCTTATCGAATCAGGGTCCAGATCAGGACGTCCATAGGAAATATTGGCGTAAACCGTGTCAGAAAAAAGAAACACTTCCTGCATGGCAATGCCGATCCGCCGGCGCAGGGAGGAAAGGGTATATTTCTGGATATTAACTCCGTCTAAAAGCACTTCTCCGGTATCAGGCTCATAGAAGCGCAGCAGCATATTCATCAGCACGGTTTTGCCTGCGCCGGTACTGCCGAGAATCCCGATAGTCTGACCTGGTTCGACTTTAAAACTGATATTATCCAGAATCATCGTATCCTCCAGTGTAAAGCCTACGCTTTTAAATTCAACCCGTCCCGCAGGACGAATCAGTTTAATCGCGTCAGGCTTATCGAAAATGCTGGTTTTTGAATTCAGCACTTCAGTAATCATATTCGCGGCGGCGTTAAACCGCTGAAAATCTGCAAGGAGTAATCCCATCATGCGGAAAGGCTGAGAAAGCGCCCAGGTAAGGGAAGAAAAAGACATGTATTGACCCGGGGTCATTTCGCCGTTGATCAAAAACAGTCCTCCGACGATCAAGGTAATAACCAGAAGGATTTGGCTTAGGGCTTCCAAAAGAGGATAATACTTCGCCGCGATAAGCGCATTTTCGTAGCTTGTATCCCGATAGTCTGCATTGTTGGTTTCAAACTGCTGTTTCTCGTATTCCTCCCGAGCAAAGGCTTTAACGACCCGATTGCCGTCGATATTTTCTGTAACCCCGGTACTCAGTTTGGTAAGCTTTTCTCGAAGCAGTACAAACCGAGGTCTTATACGGGTCATAAACCGTTGGCTTAGGTACAGAATGAAGGGCGTAATCGCCGCGAGACACAGCGCAAGTTTCCAGTTGACAAACATAAAGAACGTAATGGTAGCGGCAAAAAGCACCACCGCATCTACAAACTGATAACAAATCCAAGCAACGAAATGCCTGAGCATATCCAAGTCGCTGGTCATTCGGGTCATCAGATTACCAGTACGCATTTTGTCAAGGAACCGGTAATCCTGTCCCTGAATAATATCGTACATCCTGCGGCGGATCTCGGTCATCGTTTCGGTACTTTTGAGTTCCATCACGATAACCATAATGTACCGTAGACTCGACCGTAAAAGCTGAACCCCCAGCATCATCAAAAGCAGTCGAAGCAACGGGGCGGGGTTTGCAGGCACTACCACCTCGTCAATCAACCGTTGTGCAAGCATGGGATTGATGATGATCATGCCGGCGGTTATGCCAGCGAGGATCAAACCCGCCACATACGCGGCGCGTTTGTCCCCCATATACTCCCATACCCATTTTAATTGCGACATATATAACCTCTAGCTCATACTATAACAAAGATTAATGAATAGCCTAGCCCTGAAGATAACCGCCTTGTAAAAAAGCTCACCGAAAAATGGAATAGGAAACAGCGATGTCTAGGCGCAATTTTTCTAAACCAAGATATTTTGTAAAAAAAATGCGTTTTTTCCTGTTTGCGTGTTGACTTATAAAACAGGTAACAGTATTATTAAATATATATAAAAAACGCCATCTTAGCTCAGTCGGCTAGAGCGCTTGACTTGTAATCACGAGGTCCCCGGTTCGACTCCGGGAGATGGCTCGTGTAAAATTGGGGGAGATTCCCGAGCGGTCAAAGGTGGCAGACTGTAAATCTGTTGCTTACAGCTTCGTAGGTTCGAATCCTTCTCTCCCCAAAAGGGGCTGTCCATAAGGGATAGCCCCTTTTTTGGAGTTGCTATGCCTAATCAGCCTTTTTATGCCCAGGGACTTCGATTTTCTTGCGTCCGCTGTTCCGTATGCTGCCGATATGAGAGCGGATTTGTGTTTCTTTCTGAAAAAGACGTGCTTGTTCTAGCAAAAGCCGTACAAATGGGTTATAATGATTTTATAGAAACCTATTGTCGATGGGTTCCTACAGCGTTTGGGGCGGCGCGTCTTTCTTTGAAAGAAACGCCTGAGTATGATTGTATTTTCTGGAAAGCCGGATGTTTGGTCTATCAAGCCCGCCCCCTGCAATGCAGAGCCTTCCCGTTCTGGAAGTCAATTCTCGCGTCTTCTAATGCTTGGAAGTCCGCGTCCGCGTCTTGTCCGGGTATGGGAAAGGGCACTTTATTTATGAGGGATGAAATAGAATCATGGTTACATGCACAAACAGCAGACCCTGTTATTACAAAAAAAATCTAATTGGTAAGGAGCTATAGATGCGTATCCGGTTTTGGGGTGTTCGCGGTTCCCTTCCTTCACCGCAGGTACCCGCTCAAATACAGGATAACATACGATCGATCCTAGAGCAATTAACGGCTAAGGATATTGAAAACCCAGAAGCTCGAGAGCGTTTTTTGCAGGGCTTGCCGCCGTGGTTGTTCGGCACAATCGGAGGGAATACTTCATGCGTCTCCCTTGAGTGGGATGACCCGGGACAGCTTATCGTCTTCGACGCTGGGTCAGGGATTCGAGAATTAGGACTTGCTCTGGCTGGGGTTCAGCCGCCTATTACTTCTTACCATATCTTTTTTTCTCATTTTCATTGGGATCATCTCATGGGCTTGCCTTTCTTTAATCCCGCTTATGATCCGTCAGTGGAACTTACGTTTTATTCTCCAAAACCAAACCTTGAAGCCGCGCTGACCGGTCAAATGACCTCTCCCTATTTTCCGGTAACAATGGATGCCATGGGAGGGACGAAACGGTTTTATATACTGTCAGGACCTCAGACTGTGGCTAAAGCTCCCTGGGAAATCAGGGTTTCCTATAAAAAAATGCGTCATCCCGGAGATTCTTATTCGTATCAGGTCAACGACGGAAAACATCGGTTTATCTATGCCACGGATGTAGAATTATCAGCGGAAGATTTTTTTGAAAATGAAGAAAACGCTTCTTTTTTTAAAGACGCTGATGTGGCGGTTATTGATTCTCAATATACCCTCCAGGACGCTATAGAAAAATATAACTGGGGACACAGCTCGTTTCGGGCGGCAGCGGATTTTGCCGCTCATTGGGGAATAAAACATCTTGTGTTGTTTCACCATGAGCCGACGTATACCGATAGAGAAGTATATAATATATTGCAGTCTGCTCGGTGGTATACTGAACAGATGCAGTTTGGAATAACATTAACCCTGGCGACCGAGGGGTTAGAATTGATATTATAAACAATATACCATGGGGGAGGGTATGGCGGTTCATCGGATATTCAAAACTATGAGTCTCATTATTGCGGTACTGGCAGGGTTCGCTTTATTGGGGGTTGCGCTGGTAATAGGCGGATATTGGTTTTTTAATCAGCCTCCGTCCCAAACCCCCGGGACGGTTTCTTTTGAAGTATATAAAGGAGAAACCGCCATGACCGTAGGAAAACGGCTGGAAAAAGAAGGGGTTATTAAAAGCAGATATTTCTGGTATATTCTTGCCCGCCTAGACCCAAACTATATTAAGGCGGGAACCTATCAGCTTGAGCTTCCTGCAACCCAAAGGGATATCCGCTCGGCTTTTCTTGTCGGACCAAAGGATGCCCTCCAACGGGTAACTATCCCGGAAGGGGTTACGCTGAAGAAAACCGCGTCTCTTCTTGAAGAAGCCGCTATTTGTGACGATCAGGCTTTTCTGGCGGTCGCGGCGGATCCGGAAATTCTCAAGACCTACCAGATACCAGGAGAAACTATGGAGGGTTTTCTTTATCCTGATACCTATCTGTTTCCCCAGAACTATCCCCCGGCGCTGGTGGTAAAAACTATGGCGGATACGTTTTTCCAGCGGCTTGAGGAATTGCAGATCAAGCCTCAGAGTCTAAGCCCGGAAGAACTGTACCAGAAAGTTACCCTAGCTTCAATAGTGGAACGGGAATACCGGGTAGACGAAGAAGCCCGTCTCATGGCTGGAGTGTTTTACAATCGGCTGAATATCAGTATGCCCCTTCAGTCCTGTGCAACAGTGGAATATGTGATTACTGAAATCCTCGGCAGACCCCATCCAGAGGTAATTTATACCAAAGATACGGAAATCAGAAATCCTTATAACACCTATGTAATACCCGGACTTCCGCCGGGTCCCATATCAGCGCCCGGATCAGTAGCTCTGTATGCGGTTTTTAATCCGGTTATCAGCGATTACCTTTACTTCAGACTTGCAGACGGCGCCACAGGACGGCATTATTTTTCCCGAACCTTTGACGATCATATCAAAGCGGGTTTACTGTATGTCAAGGGAAATCAGAAAAGCCAGCGGAGTCTTTAAGGTAATGGGTATTATCGCTAAATCTACGATACAAGAGGTAAATGATAAAATCGACCCTGTTGCGGTGATAGGGGATTATGTGGGGCTTGAAAAGCGGAGCGGCGAATATATAGGGCTTTGCCCCTTTCATAATGAAAAGACCCCTTCATTTTCGGTGAATCCAGAGCGTAAATTGTATTATTGTTTTGGCTGCGGCAAGGGCGGCACAGTAATCAATTTTGTCATGGAGATGGATAAACTCTCGTTTACGGAAGCCATTGAGGTTCTGGCGAAACGCTTTGGGGTGCCGATGCGCTATGAAAACGCCGCTGGATCCCCAGGGAAGGATCAGGAACAACGTACAAGAATTGAAGAGATTACTGAACTATACCGGCGGGTTGCCGGAAGTTTTCACTATTGGCTTAAAGAAAGACCCGAAGGACAGAGTGCATTACACTATATTATAGATAGAGGTATTAGTATGGAGATGATTGAAACCTTCCGTTTAGGCTATGCTCCGGCAAATAGGCGCTGGCTTTTTCAGTTTCTCATACGCAAAGGGTATTCTGAATCCTTTCTCGCATCGTCTATGCTTTTTTCTTCTAAGGATCCGCATCTGAGTTTCTTTTTTCATAGACTGATGTTTCCCATTACGGATCGGCAGGGAAGGACTCTGGCGTTCGGAGGGCGACTGCTTTCCGGGGATGGTCCTAAGTATATCAATTCCGCGGAATCGGATTTTTACAAAAAAGGGCTGACCCTTTTCGGTATTGATCAAGCGCTGGGAGAAATTCGAAAAACCAAGGAAGCGTATATTGCCGAAGGATATATGGATGTGATTGCGCTGCATCAGGCGGGGATTACGAATGCGGTAGCGCCTTTGGGAACCGCATTGACCGATGAGCAGGCTAAGTTTCTGAGGCGCTGGGTGGAGCGGGTTAATCTTATTTTTGACTCAGACAAGGCGGGGCAGCAGGCTACCGTTAAAGCTATCTTGACGTGCCGGCGAAATGGGCTTGTCTGCGCTGTTGCGGTTCCCCATAAAGGGGCGGCTCCTGCGGCGGAATTTAAAGACCCTGCGGATATTTTAAAAGAAGCCGGACTTCAGGTATTGCAAAAGCGTATGAAATATTGTATGCTTGATTGTGAATATCTTATGTTTCATAGTAAATCTCTTTTTGATATATCCAGCGCCGAAGGAAAAACAAAGGCGATTACATTTATGTTTCCCTATTTGAAGACCCTCGATTCGGATGTTTCAAGGGAGCTGGTTATTGAACAGATTGGTGAAGCCTTTGGCGTTGACCAGAGGGCAATACGCAATGATTTCAATCGAACTACGCCTGTACACCAGGGAGGGGGAAGAAAAGATGGGATTCCCAAGAAGTTACGCTCGATCCGGATGAGCGATGAGTTGTATCTGCTCATTGTAGTGCTGGTTAATTATCAATTATATCCCAAATTCCGTACTAAACTTGTGATTAAGGATATTGAGGATCCAGCGGCTAAAGAAATTTTTATAGCCCTGGAAGAATGGTACGTTCATGACGAAGCTGGTATGGACGCATTGTTAGCCCATATCAATTCAGAGGAATTACGGAGTTTTGTGGTTGAAAAGGGGAGTTCAAAGAATTTATTGTCGAACCCTGAACAACTGATGTGGGATGGTATTAAAAAGGTGAAGCGCCGGCGGCTTGAAAAGAGACGCGACCAAATACTCTTGGAACTTATGATTGCCAGAGACGGCGCTAATGAAACACAGAACGATTTCCAGAAGGAAACTCGTTTGGAGGAGCTCCTTGCTGAAAAAATGCATATTGATGCTGAATTACATCAAGCGTAAGGAAGATAATGTATGACTGATTTGCAGCTTGATCCCGCTATTGTAAAGCTGATCGCTTATGCAAAGGAAAAAAAGTCCCTGTCTTATGAGGAATTGTCTGATTACCTCCCTGAACATATTGCCAATTCCGATAAAATTGAACAGGTTATGATCTTGCTGGAGGAAAACAACGTCCAACTCATTGAGGAGGATACCGCCGGCGAAGATGAAGGGGAATCGGAAAATCGAAAACTTCCCGATTCTGAGAAGAAACGTCTTGTTTACAGTGATAAGGAAGCGTCTGTTGACGATCCTATCAGGCTCTATCTCAGGGAGATAGGCAAGGAAAATCTGCTCACTGCGGAACAGGAAATTGAGCTTTCTAAGCAGATGGAAGACGGCGAGAATATCATCAAAGGCGTGGTAAAGCAGTCAGGCATGATCATTCTTGAATTTTATCATATCGCGCAAAAAGCGTTTTCCAAAAAAGATCTTCGGGAAATGAATCTTTCCAAGAAAGAGATAACCGAACACATGACTGAACGCCGGCGGCTTAATCAGTTTTATAAGGAAACCCTGCGGATTATCTTGGGGGATCTCAAAAATTATATTGACCTCAAGCGGCGGCTTATGAATCGGGGAATGAGTATCTTTGAGGATCAAGAACTTCAAACGATCCGGGAACATATAATGGAAGTTATTGAGTCCGCAGAGATTCATCCCGAAGAAATTACGGATTTCTCAGAGAAGTTTATTCAGGCCGCTAAAAAGATAAAACGGTATAAAAAAGAGCAGGAACGGATAGAAAAGCATCTGCGGGTGCGTTCTCTCAGGGAATTGCGGGTTTTGGGTCGGGGGCTTACGATCAAAGAGGAACGGGAACGCCTTGAAGAAGAGCTGGGGCTTTCGTCAGATGAAATCAAAGAGAAAATTCGGATCATTCAAGTTACCGAAAAGCGTCTCCGTCAGATGGAGGCTGAATTTGAGGAATCTATAGATACTATTAATCTGATGGCGAAGGAAATCAGCCGGGGGCGAAATATGGTAAAAAACGCCAAAGATCGGCTTATTAAGGCGAATCTGCGGCTGGTTGTATCTATTGCCAAGAAGTATACCAATCGAGGACTTCATTTTTTTGATCTGGTACAGGAAGGAAACATCGGATTAATCAAGGCGGTAGAAAAATTTGAATACCAGAAAGGTTTTAAGTTTTCTACTTACGCTACCTGGTGGATTCGGCAGGCAATTACCCGTTCAATTTCGGATCAAGCGAGAACTATCCGGGTTCCGGTACACATGATAGAACAGATCAACAAGGTAGTACGGGAATCCCGACAGCTCATGCAGGTTTTGGGACGGGAACCCACGGATGAGGAAATCGCTGAACGCTTGGGCTGGAATACCCAGCGGGTAAAATCCGTGAAAAACGTCGCCCGAGAGCCGATAAGTTTAGAAACTCCAATTGGGGAAGAGGAGGATTCTCTGCTGGGAGATTTTATCGAAGACAAGGAAGTGGAAAACCCCGCAAACCTTACGGCTTTTACCCTTTTACAAGAACAGCTTTCTGGGGTGCTTGATACCTTGCCGGTACGAGAGCAGGAAGTGCTTAAAATGCGGTTTGGTTTGGACGATGGTTATTCCCTGACCTTGGAAGAAGTGGGCTTGTATTTTAATGTTACGAGAGAACGGATCCGGCAGATTGAAGCAAAAGCCCTTAGACGGCTGCGGCATCCTAAGCGAAGCCGTCGGCTGAAAGATTATTTGGATCACTGAAGAGGATAATATGGTATTGGTAATGGAGGAAATTTTTGAGAAACTGCGGACTTTGCAGGATGTACTTTCTCAGAAAATAAAGCTTGAACAAGCTATTCAGGCAATTCCTAAGATTCTGGTAGACCAGGAAGAGATGGTGTCGCGGCTTAAAAAAACCTTTATTGAAAAAAATCAGGACTATGAAAAAGCCAAGGCTGCGGAAGCGGAATATCGGAATCTGCTTTTTGAAGCGGAACATTCCCGGGAAAACGCTGAAAAGAACATGGATTCAATCAGTACCCAGCGGGAATATGAAGCGTTAGACAAAGAAATCCGGGATGCTTCCGAGAAAGAACAGCAGTACCGAAAGGAATTGCAGCAGCAGGAGCGGACCCTATCAGACTTGACTGACCAGATGAAGCAAAGCGCCGCCTTAATTGAGCAGCAGGAGCAGGAGTTAGCCGAGCGCCGCTTATTGATTGAAGCGGAAGTAGCGGAAAAAAAAGCTCAGATGGAACAGCTTATTGCTCAGGAAAACTCGGTCAAGCCCGGTCTTGACGAAGAGGTGGTTTTCAAGTTTGAACGGATTATCAGGAACAAGATGGGCAAAGGTATTGTTCCCATCAAGAACGGCGTTTGTATGGGCTGTCACATGATTCTGCCTATTCAATTCGCTAATATGGTAAGGTTAGGAGAAGAGATTGTCTTTTGCCCCTATTGTTCTCGAATTCTCTATTTTGAAGAGTCCGAAGAAGGAACCGAGTTCTTTTTTGATATTGAAGACGCTGGAAGTCTTTCAGATTTGGATGATATAGATGAAGAAGAATATGACGAGGATGAAGAAGAGGACGATAAAGTATCGATTGACTACGATGAATAAGTGATTTTTGCGATGCATCAAGCTGCCGCGTTGCGCCTTACGGCGCAGTGAGGAAAGTCCGGGCTCCGCAGGGCATGATGCCGGGTAACCCCCGGGCGGGAGCGCAAGCCCCCGACAGCAAGCGCAACAGAAAGCAAACCGCCTCTCTGCTTGCAGGAGGTAAGGGTGAAAAGGCAGGGTAAGAGCCTACCGCGGAACCGGCAACGGTTCCGGCGCGGCAAGCCTCATCAGGAGCAAAGTCAAACAGCGGCGGAACTGCCCGTTTATGCCGCGGGTAGACTGCGTAGATCTGTTTCGCAAGGAACAGACCAGATAGATGGCAGCATACACAGAACCCGGCTTATGATGCATCGTTTTTTTCTATAAATAGAGGGTGTTACCCATTTGACTTTTTATTATAAAACAGGTATACCTTAATAAAATTATGACAAATACCTATTCCCGGTCTGCGTATGGGGTACAGCTTCATTGGAAACAGACCTTATATACAGCCCTGTTGGTTGTTCTGATTGTGAT